>JBAVTL010000174.1:0-5566 GCA_049696175.1 Anaeromyxobacteraceae bacterium | reverse complement strand
GGCTGGTGACGCCGGGTCTCGCGCGGCTCGAGCGCGCCGTCCCGCCGGCCGCGCTCGCGGTCGAGTGCATGGGGCTCCGGTTCGACTCGCCGATCGGGCTCGCCGCGGGCTTCGACAAGGGGGACGCGCACCTGGCGGGCCTCTTCGCGCTCGGCTTCTCGCACGTCGAGATCGGGACGATCACGCCCAGGGCGCAGCCCGGCAACGACCGGCCGCGCCTCTTCCGGATCCCGGAGGCGAAGGCGCTGGTGAACCGGATGGGCTTCAACAACGCGGGGGCCGAGGCCTGCGCGCGAAGGCTCGCGGCCGCTCCCGCTGCGGCGCGGTTCGGTCCGGTCGGCGTCAACGTCGGGAAGAACAAGACCACGCCGAACGAGCGCGCGGTCGACGACTACCTCGCCTGCATCGACGGGCTTCACCAGTACGCCGACTACCTGGTCGTCAACATCTCCTCCCCCAACACGCCTGGGCTGCGCGCGCTACAGGAGCGCGGCGCGCTCGAGCAGCTCATCCGCGCCTGCGCGGCCCGCCTCGCCGACCTCGCGCCGGGGAAGCCGCTGCTGGTCAAGCTCGCGCCCGACCTCGAGCCCGAGGCCTTCGACGAGGCGGTCGAGGTCGCCATCGACGCGGGGGCGAACGGGATCATCGCCACCAACACCACGCTCTCGCGCCCCGGGCTCGCCTCGCACCCGGTCGCCCGCGAGCAGGGTGGGCTCTCTGGGGCCCCGCTGGAGCCGCTCGCGACGGCCTGTGTCCGGCGCGCGTACGCGACGGCGCGGGGGCGCGTTCCGATCATCGGAGCCGGCGGCGTCATGACCGCAGCCGATGCGTGGGCCAAGATCCGCGCAGGGGCGACGCTGGTGCAGGCCTACACTGGGTTCATCTACGGGGGCCCCACGTTCGTCCGTCGCGTCAACGATGGGCTGGTGCAGTTGATGGCCCAAGATGGGTTCAAGGCAATCGCCGAAGCGGTCGGCGCAGATCATCGCGCCGGCGGCGCGCAGCGGCACGCAGTCGCTGGCGTCCCCTAACTCACCGTAAATGTACGGGTATTCCGCGCGGCTCACGCAACTGTGAGCCCGGCTGGGTCCAAGTGCCCCCGAGAGGCTCTAAGCCTTGCGAGATGCGGATGCGGATGGACATGAAGCATGAGGCCTTTCTGGCCAGAGCCCGAGGGATGCGTCTGGACGATCAACAAGCCTTTGCCCAAACGGGCCTGCCGAGCGGCTTCGTCCGACGCCGGTGGCTGCTGCGTCACGTCAAGACGCTGAGCGCCGCCGCCTTCGTCGCGATCCTCTTCGTGCCACGAGGTTCGTCCGACGGGCCGCGTCCGCTCGCTCCTTCCGAGGCCGAGCTTCCGACCTGCCGCCTCGGCCAGATCTGCCCGGATCCGGGGCGTGAGGGGTGGGCAGCGAGGCTCGAAGCGCTGCTGGAGGAGCGCTCCCCGGACCTGCCCGAGGCGACCCGCCGGAAGGTGGCGCGGGCGGTGGTAGACGAGTCGCGCGCGGCGGGGATCGACCCGCTGCTGGCCGCTGCGATCATCGACGTGGAGTCGGGGTTCGACGTAGGCGCCCGGAGCGGGCGCGGCGCGCACGGGCTGATGCAGCTCCGCCCGGAGACGATGGCCCGGGAGGCGGCGCGGCACGGGATGGCGGCGGGCGATCCGCAGGATCCCGTGGTCAACGTCCGGCTGGGGCTCCGCTACTTCGGCCGGCTGGTGGAGACCTTCTCGCGCGAGGACCGCGCCTTGATGGCCTACAACGCCGGCCCGAACCGGATCGGAGGCCTCCTCCAGCACGGCCGGATCCCGCCGCGCTATCGCGCCTATCCTGCGCGCGTCTACTCCGAGCACCGGCGGCTCAGGCGCGCGTTCGGGCTGGAGCCCGCGGTGGCGATCGCGGACGCGAGCGCTCCAGCCCCCGTTCGCTGAGCCGCGGGAGGCCGGACGCTCGGGGGGTGCGTCGCGGGGCGCGTCGGGTTAGAACCTGCGCCGATGCGGGTCACCGAGATCTTCTACAGCCTCCAGGGGGAGGGGACGCGCGCCGGCCGGCCTTGCGTCTTCGTCCGGTTCACCGGCTGTGACCTGCGCTGCGGCTACTGCGACAGCGCCTACGCGTTCCAGGGGGGAGAGGAGCGCTCGCGCGACGAGATCCTCGCCGAGGTGGCCCGCTACCCCTGCCGCTTCGTGCTGCTCACCGGCGGCGAGCCGATGCTGCAGCACGACCTGCCCCGGCTCGCGCGCGACCTGCTCGCGCGTGGCTACGAGGTGGCGGTCGAGACGCACGGTCAGGCTCCGCTGGACGCGCTGCCCCGCGAGGCGATCCGTATAGCCGACGTGAAGACCCCCGGCTCCGGCAACCCCGCGACCGAGCTTGCCTGGCTGGATCGGCTCGCGCCGCACGACGAGGTGAAGTTCGTGGTCACCTCCGAGGAGGACTTCCGCTGGTCGGCCGAGGTGATCCGCGCGCGGCGGCTGGAGGGGCGCTGCGCGATCCTCTTCAGCGCGGTATGGGGGCGGGTCGATCCGAAGGACCTGGCGGCGTGGCTGCTGGCGTCGGGGCTCGACGCGAGGCTCAGCCTCCAGATCCACAAGGTGCTGTGGGGCGCCGACACCCGCGGGGTGTAGCCGCGATCGCGGGGAATATGGCGCCCCTGCCGCGCGTCGGGAGGGTGAGGTGCAGAGCCTTCCGCCGGGGGGCCGCGCCCTTGACGGGGCGGCCGGCCGGGGCTAGAAAGTCTAGAAGATGCGCCAACTTGGAACTCTCCTCGCCGCAGCCATGGTCTGCGCCGCCGCTCCGGCGTGGGCGTCGGTCTACTTGAACGAGGTGAACATCGACGGCGTCACCGGGCAGCGGTTCGACAACTGCACGGTGACCATCGACGATCGCGGCAACGTCCGGATCGAGGCCAAGGGCTATGCGGTGAAGGTGGAGGGCGGCGACGTGGCCCGCCCTGGACCGGTCACGAGCCAGGCCCCTGGAGGCGGGTACGCGGGCGCACCCGTCACTGGCGGGGCCCTTCCGGGCGGCTACGCTCCGGCAACGGCGCAGGCCGCCCCCGGGCGGCTCTCGCGGCGCTACTTCCTGGTCGCCGAGCAGGCCGTCGAGGGCGGGACCCAGTACGAGATCGACGTCTTCGTCAACGCGCAGTGGATCAGGAAGATCCAGGGGACCGACGGCGCGCTGCCGATAGAGGTGACGAAGTACTTCCGCCCGGGGCAGAATCGTGTGTTCCTCGCAGCGAAGAAGGCGATCACCGGGGATCGGCGCTACTACACCCGGGACGTCTGGATGAAGGTGGTCATCGGTGAGGGGAACGTCGGCGGGGACCACGTCATGATCGACGCTCCGCTCGTCGTGATGACGCGGACCGCTGCCGACATGGACGACCGCAACGAGGAGTTCGTGGTCGAGGCGCGGTAGGCCGGCGCAAGCAAGGGGAGGGGTGGATGTTCCAACCGGAAGAGAGCATCAACCACGTCCCCGTGACGAGGGAGCAGGTCGTCGCGATCGTCGAGAGCATCAACCAGCCGCAGGTCTCGATCCCCGGCAAGACCCCGCAGCAGGTGGAGGGGTGGCTCGTCGGAATCCGGAACGCCAGCGGCACCTTCTCGATCTTCATCGGGCTCCACCTCGCGAAGACCGGCGAGAACGTCATCTACCTGCCCTCCAACCGGCACGTCACCGTCGAGGAGTACCGCGAGCTCGAGGACGAGGGGCTCCACTTCCTCGAGTCGATGGGCTTCATGCTCGACAACATGAACTTCCGGGACCTCGCGGCGCCCGCTCAGGACGACATGATGAAGCGGATCCCGCTGTTCCACCCGCCGCGTCCACCCGCGTCCGCGCCGACCCGCGGGACGTCCCCCGGGGCCGACGCCGGCGAGGGCGCCGCCATCGCCCGCTTCCTGGCGTCGTTCTGATCCAATGCCCACTCGACTAAAGCTCGCTGCGCTCGCGTCTCTCGTCCTCGTCGCCTGCGCCCACGGTGCGTCCAGCAAGGAGCGGCAGGACGCGGAGCTCCAGCACGCCCTCGGGATGGAGGCGCTCCGCGGCGGCCGAGCCAACGACGCGCTCAAGCAGTTCGACGCCGCGCTGGCCATCGACCCCGGTTATCCGGACGCGTGGCTCGGCCGTGGGGTCATCCTGGAGCGCGCCTTCAACAAGGACGCCGAGGCCGAGCGCGCCTATCGGAAGGCCATCGACCTGAACCCGGCCTTCCCCGAGGCGCACAACAACCTCGGGCAGCTCCTCGCGCGGACCGGGCGGACCGACGAGGCGATCCGGGCGTTCGACGCCGCCTCCACGGACATGACGTACCGCGAGCCGTGGGTGGCGCGGATGAACAAGGGGGTCGCGCTCTACTCCACGTCGCGCAAGCAGGAGGGGCTCGCCGAGATGCGCGCATGCCTGCGGATGACGCCGGCCTACTGCGCCGGCCACCGGACGCTCGGCGGGATCCTGCTCCAGGACGGCAAGGTGAAGGAGGCGATCGAGGAGCTCACCGCCTACGCCCACTACTGCGACAAGGTCGCCGACGCCCACTACCAGCTCGGCGCGGCCCACATGAAGGCGGGCGACGCGGAGAAGGCGCGCGGAGAGCTCGAGCGCTGCGTCCAGCTCGACGCCAGCTCCCCGGTCGGCGAGGAGTGCCGAAAGAGCCTGGAGCTGCTCCAGTAGGGTCGCTGCCCATGACCGGACCGGAACAGAGCGCGGACGGCGGGCTAGCCGCCTTCGGCCGGCACCTGGTGCAGGAGCGGGAGCTCCGCGGCCTGACCCGCGAGGACGTGGTCCGCGCGACCCGCCTGCCCGCCTCCGCCGTCGAGGCGATCGAGTCGGGCGACGCCGAGCGGACTCCGCACCGGGCCTACGTCGTCGTCTACCTGCGAGGCTACGCGGCGGCCGTCGGGCTCGATCCGGACGAGACCGTCCTGCGGTACGAGGAGGCGGTCGGCCCGCGGATCGAGCTGCCTCCGCGGCGATCGAGCGGGCTCGCGGTGGCCATCGGCGTCGCGCTCGGGGCGGCCCTGGCCGTCGCGGCGGTCGTCTGGTGGATGATCCGCACCCAGTGATCGCGTGCGGAGAACCATGGCGACCCGCTTCAAGGTCGAGGGGATCGTCCTCCGCGTCGTGGACTACGGCGAGTCGGATCGGATCGTCACGCTCCTGACGCGCGAGCGCGGGAAGGTGGGCGCCTTCGCCCGCGGCGCCCGCGCGTCCCGCCGGCGCTTCCAGGGGCTGCTCGAGCCCTTCACGCTGCTCGCGGTCGAGCTGACGGATCGGCGGGGAGACCTGCTCGGGCTCGAGTCGGCGAGCGCGCTCCGCGCACACGGAGGGATCCGTGGCGAGCTGGCGCGCATCGCGGTCGCGGGCTACGCGACCGAGCTGGCCTGCGAGCTGGTGCGAGACGCGGAGCCCCACGCCGGGCTCTTCGACCTCCTCGCCGCCTTCCTGGGCGCGCTGGACGCCGCGACTCCGCACCCTGCCGCGCTCCGGGCCTACGAGCTGGGCGCGCTCGCGGAGGCGGGCTTCATGCCCCGGCTCGACTCCTGCGCCCGCTGCGGCGG
>JBAVTL010000173.1:0-12869 GCA_049696175.1 Anaeromyxobacteraceae bacterium | reverse complement strand
GACCTTCGGGCGGACTCGGATGGGCGCCTGCTCGTGCTCGTCCCCGCGGGGAAGTCGGCCAAGGCAGGCTTCCCGCGGCTCGACGGGGAGAAGGACCGTGACGACGCCAAGGGGAAGGAGAAGACGGTAGCTGGGGCCGTCAAGGCCGAGGCCGGGAAGCCGGTGCAGCTCAAGGCTGGCAAGAAGAACGTGATCCAGCTTCCGGTGCGGCGGGACGTGATGACGATCGCGTTCCAGTGGGATGGGGCGTCGCTGGAGAAGCAGGACTACCCGAGATACGTGCTGGAGAGCGTAGACGGCGCCTATAGCGCCACCCGGACCCCGAAGGACGATCTGGTGAAGGGGGACGAGTATCTGCAACTGGGCTTCGCGGGGTTGGTGTCCGGGAAGCGGTACAGGCTCACGCGCTGGCACGACGCTGAATCTTCCGAGCGCGTCTTCGAGGGAGTCCCTGGCTGGCAACTGCTGGACCAGCCGCGGGCGTGCACGGACGCCGGCGCCGAAGACCCGCGCGAAGCGGAACTGGAATCCGAAGCAGCGAAGGAGGAGGCGTGAAGCGAAGCGGAGTGATGCCAGTTGACGCGGCGCTAGTAGCGGCCGTCTGCGCGGTGCTTGCGGCCTGCGGCGGGAGCGGCGGAGAGCGCAATGTGAGTGGCGCCGTGATGGCGCAACCACCGGCCGCGGCGGCGCCTTCCGTGCCCTCGGCCCCGCCTCCCGCCCCGATCCCTCCGCCGGCCGCTCCGCTCGCCGCGAAGCCCCCGCTGGCGGACAAGCAGATCGGCTGCCCGTCGGGGACGACACAGCGGCGAAAAGATCCAGGTCCTGGGTACGACGCGGTGACGTTCTGGTGCGAGGACGCGAACGGCAGGTTCGAGGGACCGCGCAAGGAGTTCTACCTGGCGGGCCAGATCGCCCTTGAGACGCCGTATCACGAGGGGCTTCCGGAGGGGCGGATGCGCACGTGGTACGAGGACGGAAGACTCCATTCGGAAGCCTTCGCAAAGAAGGGGAAGCTCAACGGGGTTTCGCGCAAGTGGCACTCCAACGGAAGGCAGAGATTTGAGGCCCGCTTCGTAGAAGACCGGGCGGTCGGGATCGGTCGTTACTGGAATGAGAAGGGGAAGCTCGTCCAAGTGCGCGACTTCGCGAAGGAGCCCGGGTACTACTCGGGGGAGTAACACTGCATGGACTCGTCGACCAGCGAGGGGAGTGCGCCGCCAACGAAGTCATCCGTCCTTCATCCTTTCCGGGTGTTCTTCCGGGAAATCGAGCGGCTCCAGGACTTCAACGATCCATCCGCGCCCGCGCAGCTCATCCTCGGAGAGTTGATGGGGCCCAACTACCGGCGCGATCCGCGGGCCGCCCACATGGAGGCGGTGCGAACGCCCGGTGAGAGAAAGGTCCAGGCGGTCCGGGAGCGCGACCTCGCGATCGAGGCGGTGAGCGCTCCGATCGTTCCCCCGGGGATCTACTGCCGCGTGGCGGGCCGGGCGGGGAACCGCGTCTGGCGGACCTTCGACCGTAAGCGGTCGGGCAAGATCGCCGGCAAGTGGGTCTACGTCTTCGAGGCGACGAGCGAGCAGGGGGAGGAGTCACGCCTCTCGCACGAGCTCGAGTTCACCGACGATGGGACGTTCGGGTTCGTGCCGTGCGAAGGAGGAGCCCGCTCACTGCCGCGCCGTGCCGGCAAGGCGAAGGCAGAGTTCCTCGCGCTGCACCGGGAGCGGGTAGACGCCGGCGGAGTGCGCCCGGCGTTTCACTTCTTCTACCTCGCTCCGTTCCAGCTCCCGCAAGAGGCGATCGACGTCCTGGCCGGCGACCTGCCGGCCCGTGCGGTGCGGCTCTGGGACGAGCTTCACACGGACGTCTTCGAAGGCTCGGAACCGGCGAAAGCGGTGCCGCTCCTTCGCCACCCGGGGCTGCCGGGGGGTCCGCCCACCATCGACAAGGTGTCGGCGGTCGTCCACCTGCTGGATCCGCTCGCCGAGGCACGCCGTCGGGCCGAGCGGTACGAGCGGGGGCTAGACCGGCAGCAGGAGACGGAGCAGCGGCTCGCGGCCGATCCCCGTCACCAGCTCGCGATGAGGCTCCACCTCTTCACGGTCGGCGCACCAGGGCTGCGCGAACACGTGGGGCCGCTCGACGGCTATCTGGAAAAACGGGAGCACACGACCATCCGCGCCCTCGCCGACCTCGACGAGCTCGCCTTCGACGTGGTCCGCTGGATCGGCCACGAGGAGCGACGGGTCCCCATCGGGTGGGTCGATCCGGTCTCTGGCAGGTGGGCGTACGACGCCGTCGAGGGGTGGGAGCCGATCGAGGTCTGCGAGCGGAAGGGCTCCGCGGACCTGAGACCCGGCGGGCTGGGGCGAGACCCCATGGTCTACCGGCCGCTGGGCGCTGCGAGCGGGGCTCGGGGAGTGGGACGTTCACGCGAAGCTGACGCGGTCGGGTGGGAACGGGCCTTCCGTCCTCGAGAACCGTCTGACGATGGCAAAGCCCGACCCGCGGAGCGACGCCAAGGAGTTGCTGTTCCCGCTCTTCCCGATCGCGCAGCCCCAGATGGCGGCGGCTGGGGCGCGGCCAGAGGGGGGCGATGGAGACTACGAGGTGAGGGTCACGCTCAACCTTTTCGACTCGAAGCAGCTCGGCTACACGCTCAGGCAGCGCGGAGCCCGATCGCCCAAAGGTTAGGGCTCGTCCACGCAGGGGGAGCGCCCGTGGGGCAAGCCGAGCGCCACGGGCGATCGACCGGACGGGCGCGGCTACTTGGCCGTGATGTAGCCTTCCTTCGTCAGGAGCTCCGCGGTCAGGACCGCGCCGCCGGCCGCGCCGCGCACCGTGTTGTGCGAGAGCCCGACGAACCGGTAGTCGAAGATCGCGTCGGTCCGGAGGCGGCCGATGGTGACCGCCATGCCGTTCCCGGCGTCGCGATCGAGCCTCGTCTGCGGCCGGTCGTCCTGCTCGAAGTACTGCAGGAAGGGCTTCGGCGCGCTGGGGAGCCCGAGCTGCTGGGGCCTCCCCTCGAAGCGCGTCCAGCGGTCGATGATCTCCTCCTTGGAGGGCTTCCGGTCGAACTTCACGAAGACGGCGGCCATGTGGCCGTCGCTCGCGGGGACGCGGATGCACTGGGCGGTGATGACCGGGCTCGACGCCTTCACGATCTTGCCGTCCTCGATCCGCCCCCAGACCTTCATGGGCTCCTGCTCCGACTTGTCCTCCTCCCCCTTGATGAAGGGGATGACGTTGTCGACCATGTCCGGCCAGCTCTCGAAGGTCTTCCCCGCGCCGGAGATCGCCTGGTAGGTGCAGACGGCGATCTGGCGCGGGCCGAACTCCATGAGCGGGTGGATCGCCGGGACGTAGCTCTGGATCGAGCAGTTGGGCTTCACCGCGACGAAGCCACGCTTCGTCCCAAGCCGCTTGCGCTGGAACTCGATGACGCCGGCGTGCTCCGGGTTGCACTCCGGGACCATCATCGGGACGTCGGGGGTGAAGCGGTGGGCCGAGTTGTTGGAGACGACCGGCGTCTCGGCCCTCGCGTAGTCCTCCTCGAGCTTAGCCGTCTCCTCCTTCGACATGTCCACGGCGCAGAAGACGAAGTCGACCTGCTCGGCGATCGCCTTCACGTCGGACGCGTTCTGGACCGTGACGCCCGCGAGGTCCTGCGGGATCGCGCCCTTGATCGCCCAGCGCCCCTTCATCACGTCGGCGTACTTCTGGCCGGCGGAGTTGGCGCTCGCGGCGAGCACCTTCACCTCGTACCAGGGGTGGTTCTCGAGGAGGGAGAGGAAGCGCTGGCCGACCATACCGGTCGCGCCGAGGACGCCCACGCGAAGCTTCTTCTGGCTCATGCCGTTCACCTCAGGGGATCGGGTCCGGTGAGAGGGACCGCGAAGATTATCACGGGCCACCGGGAAAGCATTCCCTGCGCCGGAGGGGGGCCGGAGGTGGTAGACCCCGAACGCCATGCCGTCACTCAAGGAAACGTTTGCCGTCCGGTCGTACGAGGTGGACGCGTTCAACGAGCTCGCCGTCCCCGCGCTCTGGGGCTACCTGCAGGAGGCCGCGGGCCTGAGCGCGGAGGGGCTGGGGTTCGGCGTGAGCCGGTGCCTGGACGCGGGCTTCACCTGGGTGCTCGCCCGCCAGCGGCTCGAGCTCACGCGGGCGGCGCGGTTCGGCGAGTCGGTCGAGATCGAGACCTGGCCGAACGGCACGGAGCGGCTGGCTGCGCACCGCGAGTTCGTCGTCCGCTGCGGCGGGGAGGAGATCGCGAAGGCGACGAGCACCTGGTTCCTGCTCGACGTCCGCACCCGGCGCCCGGTGGATCCGGCGGTCGCGCTCGAGTCCGCGTTCCCGCCCGCGCTGGGGCCCGCCGTGGTGGCGCTCCCCGGCGCCAGGATCCCGGCGCTGGAGGAGCCCGAGCTGACGCGCCCGTTCGCCATCCGGTTCGCCGACATCGACCTCAACTGGCACGTCAACAACGTGAGCTACGTCCAGTGGCTGCTGGAGGCGGTGCCGAAGGAGACGTGGCACGAGCGCCGGCCGTCGGTCGTCGACGCCCAGTACGTCGCCGAGTGCGACTGGGGCGGGCTCGTCCAGTCGCGCGCGCGGGTGACCGGGCCGGACGAGTTCCTCCACTCCGTCGTGCGCGAGGCCGACGGCAAGGAGATCGCGCGGGGCACGACGGCGTGGGTCCTCAGGTGAGGGGCTAGAACCTCCCCGCGGCGAACCCCGGACCGAAGGTGACGTTTGCGACGGCGCCGCCGGGGAGCCTGAACTCGGCGTGCGGCATCGAGTCGGTGATCATCATGATCGCCCCGGCGGTGACGAGCGCGCCGACGCCCAGCGTGATCGCCCCGCCGGAGCACATGCCGGAGGAGTCGCCGCCGCAGCCGACGGCGGTGAGCGCGGCCCCGGTCACCACTGCCATGCCGCCGAACGTGGTGAAGACGATCCCGGTCGCGAGCTTCCCTTGCGCCGTCGGGTGCGCGGCCACCTGGACCATGCCGGTGCCGGCGAAGGGCATCAGGTCGGGGACCCTGACCTTGTCGGCGCCGCGCCCGTAGTACCCCTCGTCGCGCGTCCTGAAGAGGAGCGGGTGGGCCGGGTCGAGCCACTTCGAGCAGGGGGTCGTGCAGATCACCTCGTCGTCGTAGTAGACGTCCCAGCGCGCCGACGCGTTGGAGGAGATGAGGTCGACCTTGATGGTCCCCGCCGGCCCCTCCGCCTGCCCGCGCCCGGGGATGCGCCAGAGGAAGGCCTGGATCGGCGAGCGGCAGTTGAAGTGCGGCTCGAGCTCGCTCCCCCGGCTGCAGGAGTCCGGATCCCCGGCCGAGCGCAGCAGCTCGGCTGAGCGCTTCGACTTGCCGCCCGCCTCGCCGATCCCGGCGACGTCCGCCGAGACGCCGCCCGAGAGATCGCGCCCCGAGCTGAGCGAGAAGGCGCCGACCGAGAGGCCGCCCAGGAGGTGCGTCGCCCGCGCGCACTCCGGCGTGGCGGGGATCTGCTCCGGCGTGATCCCCTCGAGCCGCGCCTGACCGGAGACGTACGTCTTCACGACGAGCCGGCCGCTCCGCTTCAGCTCCCCCTCCAGCGACACGGCGCCGAGCGGCAGCTTGGCGAGCAGCTCGTCGCTCGAGTTGATGTCGATCGAGTCCGACGAGAGGGTCGTCCGCTGGAAGCCGTAGCGTCCACCCGGGCGGCACTGCGGCAGGAGCTTCATCGCGCAGCCGGTGAACTCGACCGCGACCGCGCCGCCGCGGAGCAGCGCCTCCAGGTTCGCCTTCTCGGAGGCGGGCCACTCGGTGATGAGCGGATTGCCCTGCGAGAGGGCGTACTGGCACGCGGCCGGTCCACCGTTCACGCCGGGGATCTGCGCGGGGCCGCTCGCGTACGCAGCCGCCGTGCGCGCGAGCGGCTGACGGGCTTCCAGCTGTCCGGCGCCGTAGCCGTAGCCGTAGCCGTAGCCGGGGCCGAAGCGGTTCGGCGAGTAACAGCCGGTGGCCGCGAATGCGGCGGCGGCGGCGAGGGAGCGGAGCGCGAGGCGTCGGGTCATGTGCGGGCGATTGTAGACTGACGAGGTGCGAATCGCTGGAGCGGGGTGACCCTTAAGGGTCTTGTTGGCGCTGGTGTGCGGCCCAGCGTCGCAGGGACATGGTGGAGCGGCTAGACTGGGCAAGCTCGCATGGCGCTTCGGCCCGTCGCACGCACCGCGCTCGTCGTCCTCGGAGCCATCGCCATCGCGGTGGGGATCCCGGGCTTCGTCCGCTTCAAGCGCTTCGTCGACGAGGACCCGCGGCTCTGCATCACCTGCCATCGCGCGAACCCGGAGTTCCAGCTCTGGTTGGCGGGGAGCCATCGCCAGGTCGCGTGCCAGAAGTGCCACCACACGACGTCGGCCCAGACCGTCGCGATGCTGCGCGCCTACGTCGAAGGGAAGAACCCGGAGGACAAGCACGCGGTGGTGGAGGTCGGCGCCTGCGCCGCGTGCCACTTCTCGCACGACCCGCACTGGCCGCAGGTGGGGGGCTCGCGCGGCCACCGGATCCACTACGAGGAGCTGAAGATCGCCTGCGTCCGCTGCCACGCGGCGAGCATGCACGGCTTCACGCCGATGGCCGAGCGCTGCGCGGAGTGCCACCCGGGGCACGGCGTCAACGTCAGCGGGATGCAGAAGCTCCACTGCTTCGCCTGCCACGAGTTCCTCACGACCGAGCCCGGGCTGCGCCCGACGCGGCGCGACTGCATGCAGTGCCACACGGCCCAGGGGATCAACGCGCCGGTGAGCGAGCACGGCGGGGCGATGGGGCTCGCCTGCTCCGCCTGCCACAAACCGCACGCGCCGCCCGAGAAGGCCCTCGTCCCATGTCGCGAGTGCCACGAGACGATCGACCGGGACGGCCTCCACGGGCGCCATGGGAAGGAGCGGTGCCTCGCCTGCCACGTCCCGCACACGTGGAAGGCGACGGTGAAGGGCTGCGCGCGCTGCCACGCGACGCTCGCGGACGAGCACCCTCGCGGCGGCGCCTGCCTCGCGTGCCACGGCTTCAGGCCGGCGGTCCCGAGCGGCCAGCCCCCGAAGGCGCGGCCGAAGAAGAGCTGACAGCCGGTCGAGAGGCGGCTCCGGCGCGTCCCCGGCGACGGCGCTCTATTGTGCGGACCGTGGTGGAAAATCCACCACTGCGTGGTTGATTTTCCACCGAGGGGTGGCCACGATGGGACCATGTACCGCCGCAACGTGCAGTCGGCCGTCGAGGAGGCGCTCGCCGATACGCCCGCCGTGATGATCGTCGGAGCGCGCCAGACCGGTAAGTCCACCCTGGCTCGTCTCGTTATGGAGGGCGGGCGGCCGGCCGAGTACGTGACCTTCGACGACGGCGGGATGCTGGATGTCGCCCAGTCGGATCCGGCGGGCTTCCTGTCCGCGCGCCCCTCTTCGCTCATCCTGGACGAGATCCAGAAGGTGCCGAGCCTCCTGCCGGCCATCAAGGCCTCGATCGATCGCGACCGGCGCCCCGGTCGCTTCCTGCTCACGGGCTCGGCGGACGTCCTCGCCCTGCCGCGGATCTCCGAGTCGCTCGCTGGGCGCATGGAGGTGATCACCCTTTGGCCCCTGTCGCAGGGCGAGCTGCTCGGGCGCCGTGACGGCTTCGTGGAGGCCGTGCTGCGAGGCGAGCGTCCCGCCGCGAGGGGCGACGCCGCGGGAGTCGTCGACCGCGTGCTACGCGGAGGGTATCCGGAGGTAGTCTCCCGCCCCCGCTCCGAGCGGCGGCGGGCGTTCTTCGACTCCTACGTGACGACGATGGTGAAGCGCGACGTCCGCGATCTGGCTGACGTGGCCCAGCCCGAGGCGCTGAAGCGGCTCCTGCGCCTCGTGGCTACGCGTACGGGATCGCTCGTCAACCACGCAGAGTTGGGGCGGACGCTGGCGCTGCCCGCCTCGACCCTGAAGCGCTACCTCGCGCTCCTGGAGACGCTCTTCCTCGTGCACGAGGTGCCCGCGTGGGCCTCGAACCGCGGGAAGCGGCTGGCTCGAGCGCCGAAGCTACATGTGGCCGACACGGGACTTGGCGCGTCCGTCGCCGGGCTCGACGCCTCGCTGCTCGAGCGCGAGCGGACGCTGCTTGGACCCCTCCTCGAGTCCTTCGTCGCCGCTGAGCTCCGGAAGCAGTGCGGCTGGGGCGGGACCGCCGCCTCACTCTTCCACTTCAGGACCCATGGCGGGCAGGAGGTCGACCTCGTGATCGAGGACGCGCGCGGCAGGGTCGTCGGCGTGGAGGTGAAGGCCGCAGCGACCGTCGCGTCGGCCGACCTCGCAGGCCTTCGCGCGCTCGCGGAGGCGGCGGGCAAGTCCTTCGTGCAGGGGATCGTCCTCCATCTGGGAGAGGACGCCGCCCAGCTAGGACCGAATCTCTCTGCGCTGCCGGTCGATGCGCTCTGGGCTGCCGGCCGGTGACTACCCCCCGAACGCGATCCTCACCGCCACGATCGCCGCGGCGAAGCCGCAGAGATCCGCGATGAGGCCGGCCGGGAGCGCCTGGCGGTAGCGCGAGATCCCCACCGAGCCGAAGTAGACCGCGAGCACATAGAAGGTCGTCTCGGTCGAGCCGGCCATCACCGAGACGAGCCGCCCCGCGTAGGAGTCGGGGCCGTCGCTGCGGAGCACGTCCGCCACGACGCCGAGCGCGCCGCCGCCCGAGAGCGGCCGGATGATCACCATCGGCAGGACGCTCGCCGGGAGCCCCAGCCGCCCCGTGACCGGCCCGAGGAGCGCGGTGAGCCCCTCCATCGCGCCCGACGCCCGCAGCATGCCGAGCGCCACGACGATCGCCACGAGCGGCGGGATGATCTTCACGCCGGTCTCGAACCCCTGCTTCGCCCCCTCGACGAACGCCGGGTAGACCTTCACGCCCTTCGCGAGCGCGTAGAGCGGGATCCCCGCGAGGAGGAGCGGGATGGCCCAGGTCGATACGGCGTCGAGGAGGGCCTTCATCCGGCCTCGTCGCGTGGCTGGGTGGCGGGGGGCGGGAAGAGCCGCCCGAGCAGCCGCGCCGCGGTGACGGCCGCGACGAGGCCGCAGGCGCTCGCGAGGATCGTCGCGCCGATGATCTCGGTCGGCGCCCGTGATCCCGCGGAGACGCGCAGCGCGATGACGCTCGCGGGGATGAGCTGGACCGAGGCGGTGTTGAGGGCGCAGAGCATCGCCTGCGCGTCGGTCGCCGTCCCCTTGTGCGGGTTGAGCTCGTCGAGCCTCCGGATCGCCTCGAGGCCGAACGGCGTCGCCGCGTTGCCGAGGCCGAGCACGTTGGCCGAGACGTTCATGACGATGGCGCCGAGCGCGGGGTGGTCCTTCGGCACGGACGGGAAGAGCCGGCGGAGGACGGGGCGCATCGCCCGCGCGAGCAGGGCCACGAGCCCGGCCTCCTCGGCTACGCGCATGAGCCCGAGCCAGAGCGCCATCGCGCCGACGAGCCCGATCGCCAGCGCGACCGCCTTCCCGGCCGAGTCCATGGCGGCGGCGGTCAGCTCGGGCATGCGCCCCTTCGCCGCGGCCACGGCGACGGAGAGAGCGAGCAGTGCGGTCCAGACGGCGCCCATGCCGTTGGATGATGGCGGCCTACCCTCTCAGCGCGCCTCCGCTCGCTGCGGAGGCATCGGCTGCGCCGGCGGAGGCTGCTGCTGCGTCTCCGCCTTCGGGTAGTCCAGCTGGTACTCCGGCCGGTACGGCCCGGCGGGGAAGCCGGGGCCGGGGTAGGCGAGCGCCTGGGCGTTCGCCCGGCGGGCGAGGGGCATGTAGTCGGGGGCCGCCTTGGCCACGGCCGCGCTGACGATGGCGCCGATCAGCCCGCCGCTGTTGTTGGAGTTCGAGCTGTACTCCATCGTCTCGTGATCCTTCCAGATGACCGTGCCCGTCTTGGCGTCCTTGAGGACGTAGTCGAACTCGACCGTCACGTTGGTCTGGATCAGGATCCACTTGGCTTCCCACTTCTGGATCGTCACGTAGAGCAGGGCGTCGGCGCCGAAGAGCGCCGCCAGCTTGGCGGGATCGGCGCGGTGGACGAGGCCGGCGTCGGCGAGCCCCTCGTCCTCCAGGAGCCGCTTCACGAGGTTGACCGGGAACACGTAGTAGCCGCGCTCGGCCAGCGGCACCGGGAGCGTGGACAGGAAGTAGTCCGGCGCGTCGACGTTGACGGTGTTGTTCAGGACCGGGATCGCCAGGATCGACTTGGGGTTCGCCGCGATGAACGCGGCGTAGTCCTTCCTGGGAGCCACGCAGCCGGTGGCGATCAGGGCGAGCGCGGCGGACGTCAGCAGGCGGACGATGTGGGAGCGCGTCATCGCTTCTTCTCCGTGGAGCCGGGCTTCTTCTCGAGTGATCCGGCCGGACCCTTCGCGGCGGGGGGTGGAACGTTGCCGTCGCGCCGGTTGGCGTTCCGGATCATGGTCTCCATGAGGACGCGGGACTCGGGCCACTTCGCCTTCTCCTTCTCGAAGTAGACGATCGAGTCCTTCGCCTTCCCCTCCTCGTAGAGGGCGTAGCCGTACTCGGCGTAGAGCCCCGGCGGAGTGCGCCGTCCCTCCTGCTCGGACTCCAGGACCGCGGTCTTCAGCGCCGCGACCCAGGCCTCGCGATCCTGGGGGTTCTTGTAGTGCCGGTACATCGCCTGGTCGTAGTTGTTCCAGGCGTACATGGTCGGCGGGGCGCAGGCCGCGAGCGTGGCGGCGGCGACGGCGGCGGCGAGGAGCGGCGCGCGTGCGTTCATCAGTGCACCTTCACGGTCTTGAGCTCGCTCTCGACGAAGACCCGCTGGCTGAAGATCACGGAGTCCCCGCTCCGGATCTCCACGTCATGGGTCCCCGGCTCGAGCCTGAGGATGTTGGGGTTGCCGTTGAACCTCGCCGGGTCGCCGACCGCGAGGCCGTCGACCACGAGCAGGGTGCCGGCAGGGGCGCCGACCACCGCGATGGCGGGGCGGGTGTCCACCGTCCGCACCGTGGTGGACGGCCCCACGCAGGCGGCCGCGAGCAGCGCGGCGGAGAGGGTGGCTGCGAGGACGAGTCTCTTCACGGCTGGCTCCCGTTCTTGACCTGGGCGACGAAGAGCTTCGCGAGCGCGCCCCGTTCCACGTTCCCCGAGACGATCTCGCAGACCGAGCCCTCGGCGGTCTCGGTCTCGCCGAAGGTGGTGAGGACGCGGATGACGGCCACCTGCTTCGGCGGGAGGGCGACCTCGAAGCCGGACTGGGCGCTCTTCAGGGTCTGGCCCGCCTCCAGCACGGCCAGGGTGTCGCCGGCCTTGAGCCCCTGGCTCTTCCCGCCGCTGACGAAGATCTGCTTGCCCTGCACCTCGAGGATGTCGGTGCGCCACGGGCGATCGGACAGCCGGTTGACGAGGCGATCGATCACGTCGGAGATCGCGGCGGCGATCGCGCGATCGTTCAGGGTCGCGTCGTACTCGGAGCGGCCGCCGAAGCCCGCCACCTCGCCGACCTCCGTGCGAGCCTCGCCGGCGCCCGTCGCGGAGAAGTAGGCGAGCCCCGTCTTCACGTCGACCAGCCGGATGTCGACCTTCGCCTTGGCGATCTGCTCCTTGGTGCTGGAGAGGAAGCCGACCTTGCCGCCGACCGACCGCCCGAACTCGGTCACCGATCCGACGATGAGCGTGTCGGCGCCGACGAGCGCGGACGCCGTCTTGGAGACCGCGTGCTCGCGCTCGATCTTGGAGAGATCGGGGCGCTCGAGGACCAGGAACTGGCCGGACATCACCAGCCTCGACGCGAGCATGTCCGAGGCCTGCTTGCCGAGCCGGTCCAGGTCGGCGTCGGCCAGCAGCGAGCGGCCGTAGTTGGTCTCGTTGGAGACGCGGCCGATGGCCACCTTCCGCTTGTAGCGGGGGGCCCCGGGGACCTGGCGCGCCTGCTGCGCCTGGAGCTGCGCCGCCGACGAGGCCGGGGCCTCGACCATCGCCTTGCGCTGCGACGGCGTCGCGCACGCCGCCAGCAGGAAGACGCAACCCGTGATCATTGCCTTGCGCATGGATGCTCCAGTCTCGCCGCCGGCTGGCGGCCTGGCTTCAGAAGTGGAAGTCGAGCGTGGCCGCGACGCGCAGGCTGCCGATGTCCACGTCGCCGCCGTCGTAGGCCGCCGTCGCGAAGTAGCGCCGCACGTCGACGCCCACGAGGATCGTGGGCGAGAGCTGGTAGCCGGCGCCGGCGCCGACGTGCCACCCGAAGGAGGTCGCGCGGTCCGAGACCGAGACGCTGGTCAGCGTGGACTCGGTGGAGAGGCGCGACGAGTGGATGTCGGCGCCCGCCAGCCCGGAGATCTCGCCCCGCTCGAACGGCAGCCGGAGCCGCAGGCTGGCCGAGATCGGGAGATCGATCAGGGTGCTCCGGAAATCGCCTGTGCGGCCAGTCATCCGCGCGTAGCCGACGCCCAGCTCGGCGCTGACCATAGGGCTGAAGCGGGCGCCGAACGCGCCGCCGAAGGCGACCCCCGGATCCAGCTGGTCCAGGGCGGAGGACTGGGGGATGAGCGCGCCGAGGTGGATCTGCAGATAGGTGTCGGGTCCGTCCACGTCCGAGACGGGCTGCGCCCACGCGGCAATCGGAACGAGCAGCGCGACCAGTGCGCCTGCAAGCGGCTTCATCATTTGAAAGCCTCCCCTTAAGATTGACCCGATGGTAGCGGACGGTCCCACGGTGAGTCTAGGCCCGTGACGTCGATCACTGGCGCCTACTCTGGTAGAACCCCGCGATCCGGAGACCTTGAATGACCCCCCGCCGCTCGCCGCTCGCCCTGCTCCTCCCCGCGCTGCTCCTCGCCCCCGCCTGCCCCGAGCCGGCGGAGCGGCCACGCGCCGCCAC
>JBAVTL010000172.1:0-1878 GCA_049696175.1 Anaeromyxobacteraceae bacterium | reverse complement strand
CGCCCGCTGCGTGAGGCGCGCAACGTCCGGCGCGAGGTGCTCGACAAGGTGGAGGCGCTCGCGTCGCGCGCCGAGCTGCGCGAGCTCGAGCGCGTGGACGCGAAGGACGGCTTCCGGAAGTACCTCTTCGAGCTCCCCGACGGCGCGCGGATGGAGTCGGTCAGGATCCCGCTCTTCGACACGCACCACTCGGTCTGCCTCTCGTCGCAGGTGGGCTGCGCGCTCGGCTGCGCCTTCTGCGCCACCGGCCGGATGGGGCTCACCCGGAGCCTGGAGTCGTGGGAGATCGTCGCGCAGCTCCTGCACGTGCGGCGCGACAGCCAGCGGCCGGTGACCGGCGCGGTCTTCATGGGGCAGGGGGAGCCGTTCCACAACTACGACGCCGTCATCGCCGCGGCCTACGCGCTCTGCGACCCCGCCGGCGCGCGCGTGGACGCGCGCCGGATCTCCATCTCGACCGCCGGCGTCGTCCCCGCCATCCGGCGCTTCACCGCCGAGGGGCACAAGTTCCGGCTCGCCGTCTCGCTCAACGCCGCCATCCCGGAGAAGCGCGCTGCGCTGATGCCCATCGAGCGCGGCCAGCCGCTGGAGGAGCTGGTCGACGCCATCCGCGAGCACGGCGAGGCGCGCGGGCGGGTCAACGTGGCCTACGTGATGATCTCGGGCTTCAACGTGGGAGAGGAGGACGCCGCCGCGCTGGGCCACCTCTTCAAGGACGTCCCGATCCGGCTCAACCCGATCGAGGTGAACGACGCGACCGGCCGGTACCGGCCGCCGGGCGCGCCGGAGTGGAAGGCGTTCCGCGACGCGCTCGCCCGCGAGCTGCCTGGGCAGCCGATCGTCCGGCGCTACTCCGGAGGCCAGGACCAGCACGCCGCCTGCGGCATGCTGGCGTCGGGGTCGAGGTGACCGGCGGGCGCCCCGCGGACGGGGCGTTGGAATTCGTGCGAGCTAACAGAGGGTTCGTGCGGCGCGGCAGGGTGCAGTCGCGCGGTGCGTCTCCCCGCGGCCGAACGTCTCCGAGTCAGAGGCGGCTCATCAGGGGGAGCGACGCGGAGCGCGCGCGGGCGGCGTGACGCCTCTGAGTCGTCGGAGGTGACGGTCGCGTTCGCGTGCGCGGTGGCGCTTCCGCGATCACGATCGACGCGGCGTTTGCCAAGGACGCACTCGTCCCTCTCGGGGTTCACGGGCAGCCAACGCTTGACACCTTCCAGAGCGAATCGTGCTTCCGATGCGGTGCTCGCGCGAAAGTGCGTTCCAGACCCCGCTGACTGCGCTTCACGCAGCGCGAAAAGCGCCATTGCGGAGGCAGAAGCCCCCTGCGCGGAATTCGGCTCATACGTGGAATTCATACGTTTACGGAGGGTGCGGAGTCGCGTGAGAGAGTTGCGGCATGGACACCGCACGCGACCTCGCCGACCGCCTCGCCTCGCCTCGCCTCCCTCCTGCGCCGTGAGCAGGGGGCGATGGCCGAGTTTCTGCTCAACCTCGCCGACTTCGACCGGAAGCGCCTGTGGCTTGAGCTGGGGTACTCGAGCCTCTTCCACTTCCTGCACAGGCGGCTGGGCATGTCGAAAGGGGCCTCCCACTACCGGAAGACCGCTGCGGAGCTGATCCAGCGGGTCCCCGAGGTCGTCGAGCCTCTCCAGGACGGGAGGTTGTGCATCTCCAGCATCATCGAGCTGGCGAAGGTGCTGACGCCGGAGAACCGGGAGGCGGTCCTGCCGAGGTTCTTCCACCGCTCCCGTCAGGAGGCGAAGGCGGTGTCGGCGGAGCTCGCCCCGATGGAGGCGGCGCCGCACAGGACCGTGGTGACCGCGCGGCCGGCGGCCGCGCCCGCTCGGGCCGTGACGGTAGCCGCCCGGGCCCCTGAGTTCT
>JBAVTL010000171.1:0-2834 GCA_049696175.1 Anaeromyxobacteraceae bacterium | reverse complement strand
ATTGAGGTCTTTGCGCTGACGCCCGGCGCGGCGGCTTCCGTCGTGCGGTTTATCTACCCGGTGCGGATTTGCTTGCAAGGTTACGGGACGATGTTGTACCGTGATGCCACCGGGCAGCCGCGTGTCGTTACCGAACTGCAATCGTTTGGGCAGAGCGACTACACCTGCGCCGACATTCCGAACGCGGGAACGGTCATCCTGGTCGTGGGCCAGCCGACCTTCTTCGTCGGCGATCTGGGTGGTTTGGGTGTTTCGTTAGGGGCGTCGGGCGAGTGCCGGATCGTTACGCGGGGGATCGTCAACCTGCGGGCCGAACCCAGCACGCGCAGCGCGATTCTCGCGCAGGTTCCCTTCCGCGCCACACTAAGCTGGACTTTGCACATCAAGTGGTATAGGCGAGCAAGTCGTTGAACCGTTCGAGAAGAACGCGCGGGACTTTTACGATATCGGGATCGTCCTGGGACATTTGAAAAGTCAGATAGGCCCACAGGGAGCGGCGAACCAAGGCGAGGGCATCGGAAAAGGTGGGCAAGGGTTTGAGATACCAAGCGGCAGTTCGGATGGTGAGGTCATGACGAGTCAGCAGGGCATTCGCCAACAAAGTCACCAGGGAGAACAAGCCCAACAGGACGGGCGTGGTGCGGGCAATGGCCTGGTCGGACCACTGGCGTTGGGTTTCGACGCCCAGATGTTCACGGACATGGCGGAAGGTCGGTTCCATCTGCCAGCGGCGCATGAAGCAGGCCAGAATATAGTCGGGCGTGAGCGTCAAGTCGGTGCACAACAGGGCTTGCGGGTCAAATTTGCCTGCCACATCCCGAATCAAGACATAACGAATGGGGACCGGCGGCAGACCCGTGTGATACCAAACTGCGGTGCCAGACGTTATGTCCAGCAAGCGGGGCTGGTGGTTATACCAGGGCAACGTCAGGCGCGTCCAGACCGTCTTTGGATGGTCGATGACCTGTTGTGGGGTCGGCAAGCGCTGGCCTTTCTTGCGGGGGCGACCTTGTCCTGGATAGGGGGGCGCGGGCGTATACAGCGCGGCGTCCAGCCGCAGGCGGGTAATGACCGTCACGGGCTTAGCCAGGGTTTGGCAGGCGTGCAGGAAGTCCAAGGCGGCATAGGTCGTGTCCGCCACAAAAATCAAGACACGGTTCGGCAGCCAGCGCCGGACTTGATACACCAGTTGACGCGCCCAGTCCGTGATTTTCTTAGGACGCCGCCCACGCTGCTGGTAGTAACGCTCCGACGGCGCCAACGCCGTCAAAAAGGGCAGCGCCCAGATCCGCTGCGCCCAGGGAATGGCCGTCAACCACATCACACTCATCCAGCGCAAGCCGCTCGCTTTGACAAAATGGCTTTTACTCGACCGCACCGGGTCGCGATAGATGCCCTTCGCGGCGATGTTCTCCCCACGCCGCCGTTCAATCGTTTCATCGATCCCAAACACCAGATCCCCACCCAGGTCAAACGCTTGCACCAACCGCCGCAGCAGAATGGCGCTGGCCGCCAGGCTCGACCACACCGCCCGCGACAGGACGTGGTGGTACATCGCGTAATTCCGTTCCTGGCTCAAGCCCATCACCCGCAACACGGCACTCACCGTCCGTTTGCCTGTCGTCAAGATGGCTCCCGTCACCAGGACTTCCACCTTGTACCACGTCGTGATCCCGTAAATCACTGGCGCAAACTCGTTCAGAATCGTTATCATCCACAGCGGCAGATTAAGCATCTTTCACCTTCCTTGGCAGTTAGGTCAAGATCGCTTATTCTGCCTCCCTTTTATCGACCTATGTTCAAAGTCCAGCTAAGAAGCCATTTGATAAAGAGAGCAAGAAAACTCCTGATGAGTACACTGAGCGTTGCCAAACAGATCAGATGTCCTATCAGGAGTGAAGACGAGTGTTGCACCAAGAGCAAATTTATGCCAGTGATGTGACGGATGAACAATGGGCGTTGATCGAACCGTTGCTACCGGTGTATACGTGGGGCCGACCGCGCCAGTTGGACAGGCGGCGCGTGGTCAATGCGCTCCTGTACCTGCTGGTGACAGGCGGTCAGTGGGCGATGCTGCCGAAAGCGTATCCCAATTACAACAGCGTCTACTATCATTTTCGGCGGTGGAGTTGGGAAGGGGTGTGGGAGCAGATCAATACCGTCTTGCGGGAACAGGTACGGACGCAAGCCGGACGGGAAGCGCAACCGAGTGCGGCCTCGCTGGACAGCCAGAGTGTGAAAACGACGGCGGTGGGCGGTGAACGAGGCTTCGACGGGGGTAAACAGGTCAAAGGCCGCAAACGCAATATCCTGGTCGATACAATGGGTAATTTGCTCAAAGTGCTGGTCACGGTGGCGAATATGAACGATGGCAAAGCGGCTATTGAGTTGCTCAAGACCTTGCCCCAAGCCTTGTTTAAGCGCCTGAAGCGCATTTGGGCCGACGGCAGCTATCGGGGCGAGTTTGTCGACTGGGTTGCCCAAAAGTTCAAGCAAATCGTGGTCGATATTACCCTGCGCAGCGATAACCAGAAGGGCTTTGCAGTCGTTCCCTGGCGCTGGGTGGTGGAGCGCTCGTTTGCTTGGCTCGGTGCCTACCGCCGTCTCAGCAAAGACTATGAATTCTTCACCCACCTGAGTGAAAGCCTGATCTATCTGGCATCCATTCACCGCCTGTTGAAACACCTTGCCCCTTGCTGAATGACGTTGTCATCATCTGTCACTCTTTATCAAATGGCTTCTCAGCTTTCATCATCACGAGTTGATGTTTGTTTTCCCCTAAATGTGAGACAACAGCGATATGTTCTCCGTCCGGTGACCATGCCGAGTAGCCA
>JBAVTL010000170.1:0-6890 GCA_049696175.1 Anaeromyxobacteraceae bacterium | reverse complement strand
AGCGCCGTGAAGAGGCAAGGATGCTCCGATCGACGTCACCGGATTATGCCGCGTCCGGAACGCTCACACGCCAGCGCCCCAACGCATTCGCGAGGTGACGCGGCATAATTCGCCGGTCGGCATAATGCGCCCTGCACAACAACCTCGCCGCACGGGAGGTCTTCGGCGACGAATGGATGGACAAGTTCACTCGAGGGGTGGGCGGCCGGTCGACGTTACACACGTCCGGCCCCTGAGCGCGGGGCCCCCGCCAGGTCGCCGGTGGCGGGCCAGTCGGTGCGCAGCCCCCGCCTTGGCGCCACTCCCCGTCGATGCTGCCTTCTTCTTACGCCCCTTCGCAGCGGAGGACGGTGCGACGCAGTTCGGGCGCCTGCTCCGGCGTGCGCTCTTCAACGGCCTGGTCCGTCAGGCGCCCATACCCAGGGCGCGCCGTGCCGCATGCATTAGGGCCCCGCCGCTCCGGACGATCGCCGTCCAGACCCCCCGCACCACCAGCTCCCCGCGCTGGTTGACGCTCGTCGTCGTCACCTCGACGAAGTCGAGGGGGCCGCGGACGCGGAGGGAGGTGATCTCGCCCGTCGTCGTCAGGACGTCGCCCGGCCGGATCGGGCCGAGCCACTCGAACTCCTGATCGCCGTGGACTAGCCGGACCACGTCGATCCCGAGCGCCGGGTCGTTGCACGCGGCGGCGAAGGGCTCGATGGCGAAGGTGGCGGCGAAGGACGGGGGGGCGACGAGGCCGCCGTGCGGCGAGGACTCGGCCGCCTGCGCGTCCCAGGTCCAGGGGTGAGGAGCCTCGGGCGGCGATCGGAACACTCGCCCCGGGACGCCCATTCCGGTGGCGGCGACGAAGTCGCGGAGGTGCTCTAGCCCGACGGTGAAGCGGTAGGGACCGTAGCTGCGGCCGAGGTGGCGCGGATCGACGGCCATCAGGGCTCCCCCTCGACGAGCCCCTCGGCGGAGGCGCGCTTCAGCACCTCCTCGCCGCCCTGGTTCCTCGCCTCCACCTCGACGCGCACCTTGCCGCCCTCGATCGCCGTGCAGCGGCCGGTGAAGGTGATCGTGTCCCCCGCCTTCACCGGCTTCGCGAAGCGCGCGCGGACCTTCCGGACGCGAACAGGGTCGTCGAAGTACGCGACGCAGGCGTCGGAGAGCCACGCGTAGGTGCACATCCCCTGGAGGACGGCGCCGCCGAGCCCAGCCGCCTTGCCGACGCGCGGATCGAGGTGGATCGGGTTGAAGTCGCCGGACGCGGCCGCGTAGTAGATCGGCCGATGGGGGTCGACGTGGCGCACCAGCTCGAACGTCTGGCCCACGGCGAAGTCGCTGAGGGTCTTCATCCGATGGGTGTATCGGCTGGTGGCCGGCCGCTCAAGTGGGCGTTTGCGGCGCGGCGCGTCAGCGGCGGCTCAGTACCACCGTGCCTCGGCCCCCGGAGCGCGCTTCCCGAGGCCGCGGAGCAGGTCCGCGTGCAGCATCGCGGCCTTGAGCGGGAGCGTGTCGGGGGCGCTCGAGTTGTCCACGACGACGTCGGCGCGCCGCGCCTTCTCCTCGATGTCCAGCTGCGCTGCGAGGCGCGCCTGCGCCTCCGGCCAGGAGAGGCCGTCTCGCCGGGTCACCCGCTCGAGCTGCTCGATGCGCGGGGCGTAGACCACCACCACGCACTCGACCTCGTCGCCGAGCCCCGCCTCGAAGAGCAGCGGCGTGTCGTAGACGGCGAGCGGGTGGCCCTCGCTGGCGAGCCGCGCGGTCTCGTCGGCCATCGCGGCACGGATCGCGGGGTGGAGGATGGCCTCCAGCCGACCCCGTGCGTCAGGATCGCCGAAGACGAGCGCGCCCATCTTCTTGCGGTCGAGCTGGCCGGTCGCGTCCAGGTACTCCCCGCCGAACTCGCGCGCGATGGCGCCGAGGACCGGTGCCGTGCGGGAGGCGGCGCGGGAGAGCTCGTCCGCGTCCACGACGGGGACGCCCCGCTCGCGCAGCAGGCGCGCGACGGTGCTCTTGCCGGTGGCGATCCCGCCGGTGAGGCCAACGAGCCGCACGTGACGCTAGGGCAGGACGTCCGACTTCGCGCCGCCGGCGGGCGCGGCCTTGACGCCAGCCTTCGCGGGGGCGGCCGGCTTCGCCACGCCGCGCCCCGCGGAGAAGCTGATGGCGTTCACGAAGCCGTCCTTGGTGAAGTAGACGGTGACGCCCTCCGCCTCGTAGAGCCAGACGGGGAGGAAGTCGTCGGTGAAGGTCTTGCGCGGCGACCTGCCGTAGGTGCCTTCGATCGCGTCCTTGTCGAGCTGCGTCGCCAGGAAGACGGTGATCTCGAGGACCACGCCGTCCTCGCGCGCGTGGAACTGCGCCTGCTTCGTCCCCGGCAGCGCCTGCTCGCCGAGGTAGGCGAGGACCGTCCGGGTGGACCGCTGGGTCCGGCTCGTGGGCTCCCCGAACTTGCCGATCACCTGATCGATCCTGCTCGTACCCGGGACGATCCCCTGCCACGCCTTGGCCGAGGCGGTGAGCGGGCAGAGGGTCAGGGCGGTGAGGGCGACGAGGAGGGGTAGGCGCATGGGGGGCGATTATAGCGGTCCAGGCGGACCGCAGTAGATCGACGGCGCCGGTACTCGTATATTCACGCCGCCTTGAGAGTCCTACTCCCGCTCACCCTCCTGATCGCCATCGCGCCCGCGCTCGCCCGGGGCGCGACGGCCAAGGTCTCCACCGTCGGGCCGGAGACCTGCAAGGCCTGCCACCCGGCGGCGTACGAGGCCTGGCGCACGGGCCCCCACGCGCGCGCGTTCGACAGCCTCCCCGAGAAGAACCGGAAGGACCCGCGCTGCCTCGCCTGCCACGCCCCGCTCATCGAGGACGGCTTCGTCGCGGTCGGGTGCGAGACGTGCCACGGCCCTGGCGGCGCCTACTCGGCGCGCTACGTGATGCGCGACCGGGAGCTCTCGCGGGCGGTCGGCCTGCTGGATCCCGGCGAGAAGAGCTGCGGTGGCTGCCACAACGAGTCGACGCCCAGCCTGATGAAGTTCGAATACGCCCGGAAGCTGCCGCTCATGGAGCACTGGAACGCGGAGCGCGCCGCCTGGAAGGCGGGCGTCTCCCCGGCTCCGAGGCCCGCGGGCGCGTCACCGGGCGCCCAGAAGAAAGGCGCCGCCGCGGGCAGGTCCCGCTAGCGCGCGAGGTTCCAAATGGCCATCCAAGTCGTCGACGCGGGCTTCCTCAAGACCGCCGTCCATCCGAAGGACTGGCCGCGCGGCTTCATGCCCGAGCTGGCCTTCGTCGGCCGCTCCAACGTCGGCAAGTCGTCGATGCTCAACGCGCTCACCCGGCGGAGCAGCCTGGCCCGCGTCTCCACGACGCCGGGGCGCACCCGCGCCCTCCAGTTCTTCGAGGTCACCTACCGCACGACGCCCACGGCGCGCCCGCGCAAGGTCCGGCTCTGCGACCTCCCGGGCTACGGCTACGCCAAGGTCTCGAAGAGCGAGCGCGACGAGTGGGCCTCGATGATCGAGGACTACGTGAAGGAGCGGAAGGACCTCCAGGCGGTCGTCCTGATCGTGGACGCACGCCACGAGCCGCAGCCCTCCGACCACGACGCGCTCCAGTTCCTCCGCGAGACCTGCGGGCGGAGCGTGATCGTCGCGGCGACCAAGATCGACAAGATCGCGAAGGCGAAGCGGATCGGCTCGCTCGTGGTCGTGGAGCGGGAGATGAAGCTCGCGAAGGGGGACGCGGTCCCGTTCTCGGCGATCGAGGGGACGGGGACCGAGGCGCTCTGGACGCGGATCGCGAAGATCGCGGGCGCGGCGAGGCCCGAGGAGTCGTAGGGCGAGCCTCCCGGCTCACCCCTTCTTCCGCGCCTCCAGCTCCGCCAGCGTCGCCTCCAGCCGCCGCTCCTCCCGCCCGGTGTCGAAGCCGATGGCGCGGGCACCGTCTACCACCGCGAGGCAGAGGGCGAAGAGCGAGACGTGGGGCTGCGCCGGCGGCTCGCCGGGGTGGTCGCGCAGGTAGTGGAGCAGCTGCGCCTCGGCGCTCTCCAGATCCCGGAAGCAGACGGCGTTCGGGAGCCCAGAGATCGGCCCGGTCGAGGCGATCGACGGGGCGAAGACGATCCCCTGGTCGGCGAGCGCCAGCATCAGCCCGTCCTCCCGCGAGAGCAGGAGGTACGGGCGCTTCGTGTCCGCGTCCACGCCGTCGGCGATGCCGGTGAGGATCGACCAGTCGAGCGGGAGCGGCTTCCCCGAGGCGACGTCGAGCAGGACCGAGGCGGTCGGATCGTAGAGGACGGCCTGCGGGCGCTCGCGGACGAAGCGCTCCACGCGGGCCTGGGCGGCGGGCCGGTCGGCGATGGGGATCACGGCAGGCTCCTATTCCTCTTCAGGGCGCGTCCAGCGCACCTCGATGACGGTCAGCTCGACGAGGCCGGCGGGGACCGTCACCGCCACGACCTCGCCCTCCTTCTTTCCGAGCAGCGCGCGCCCGAGCGGCGCCTCGACGCTGATCGCGCCGGAGGCCGTGTCGGTCTCGTCCGGCCCGACGAGCCGGTAGGTCCGCTCACGGCCGTCCTCGTGCTCGACCGTGACCCAGGCGCCGAAGTAGGCGCGGCCGGAGGGGTGGGGCTTGGGGTCGGTGACGGTGAGGGTGTCCAGCAGCTCCCGGAGCTCGTGCAGGCGCCGATCGAGCTCGCGGAGCTTCTTCTTGCCGTAGATGTACTCGGCGTTCTCGCTCCGATCGCCCATCGCCGCCGCCGCCTCCACCTCCGAGACGATCTTCGGCCGCAGCTTCTTCCAGATCTGGTCGTGCTCGGCGGAGATCCGCTTGAAGCCTTCCGGGGTGATGTGGCGCTGGGGCTTCGGCACGAGGTGAAAGGTACCGTGACAGGGCCCCGGGCGGCGGGATAACTTTCGCGCCGTGCGAATCACCGACATCCTCGAGACCGCGCGGAGGCGCGGCGAGCCGGTCTTCACCTTCGAGTTCTTCCCGCCGAAGACGGAGGAGGGGGAGCGCGCGCTGATGGAGACCATCGCGGCGCTGGGCCCGCTCCAGCCGGCGTGGGTCTCGGTGACCTACGGCGCCGGCGGCTCGACGCGCGCGAAGACGGTCGAGCTGGTCCGCCGGCTCAAGCGTGAGTCAGGGATCGAGCCGATGGCCCACGTCACCTGCGTGGGCGCGTCGCGCGCCGAGCTCGCCGCGATCCTCGACGAGGTCGCGGCGGCGGGGGTGGTGAACGTCCTCGCGCTGCGCGGCGACCCGCCCCGCGGCGAGGCCCGCTTCCAGCCTCACCCGGACGGGTTCGGGTTCGCGAGCGAGCTGGTGGCCTTCATCCGGAGCGAGCCCCAGCGCTGGCCCTTCTGCATCGGCGCGGCGGCCTACCCGGAGGGCCACCCCGAGTCCACCGACCTCGACGCCGACCTGCGCCACCTCCGGACCAAGGTCGACGCGGGGACCGACTTCCTGGTCACGCAGCTCTTCTTCGACAACGGGCACTTCGCGGACTTCGTCGGGCGGGCACGGAAGGCGGGGATACACGTCCCGATCCTCCCGGGCATAATGCCCTTCACGAGCGTCGAGCAGGTGGAGCGGTTCACCGCGACCTGCGGGGCCTCAATCCCCTCCCGGCTCCGCGCTGCGATGGAGCTCCTCCGGAGCGATCCGGACGGCGCCCGCGAGCTGGGCGTGGCCTTCGCCAGCCTCCAGTGCCAGGATCTACTGCGCGCCGGCGTCCCGGGGATCCACTTCTACACGCTCAACCGCTCCCCCTCGACCCGGGCGATCGTGGCCGCGCTGCAGGCCGCGGAGCCCTGGGCAAACGCCAGTCGCTAGCCCCGGTGGGGCGACCGAGGCGGTAAGACGTCGCACCTGCCAGCCGGGCGGTACAGCTTTGACCCCACGGGGATTCGAACCCCGGTTGCAGCCTTGAAAGGGCCGCGTCCTAGGCCTCTAGACGATGGGGCCGCCCGGCAATGCTTTTCAAAAGTGACCCCACAGGGATTCGAACCCCGGTTTCCGCCTTGAGAAGGCGGCGTCCTGGGCCTCTAGACGATGGGGTCGGGCGGGAAGAAACCCGACCTGCCCCTTCGTGTCAAGGACGGCGCGCACCCTGCAACACGTTCCTACATGCGCCTCCACCTTCTCCTCTTTTCGACTCTTTACGCGGCGCTCGCGTGCGCCGCGCCGCCCCCTCCGGCCGCGCCGCGTCCCCAGGCCGGTCGAATGCTGCGCGTCGCCACCTGGAACGTCCACGACCTCTTCGACGCGGTGGATCGGGTCTACCCGCCTGGGGAGCTCGACGAGCTCCCGACGGCGAGTGAGGCCGAGGCGAAGCTGGCGAGCGTCGCGGCGGTGGCCGCGCGGGTGGACGCCGACGTGCTGCTGCTCCAGGAGGTGGAGAACCTGGCGCTCGCCGAGGCGCTCGCCTCCCGTGCCGGCTACCCGGAGGCCCACCTCATCGAGGCGTTCGATCCCCGTGGCATCGACGTCG
This sequence comes from Anaeromyxobacteraceae bacterium, assembly GCA_049696175.1. GTDB lineage: Bacteria > Myxococcota > Myxococcia > Myxococcales > Anaeromyxobacteraceae > DATIVK01. The sequence goes on along the minus strand of JBAVTL010000170.1, from coordinate 412 downwards.
CCGTCCTCACGCGCCTTCCGCTGGAGCGGTACGTCAGTCACCTCGGCGAGGTCGGGCCGGACGGCAGGCCGCTCTGGTCGCGCGACTGCGTCGAGGCCCACGTCGCAGGAGGCGCGCTCGTGCTCGTCGGGACCCACCTCGTCTCGCGCCTGACGGACCCGGGAGGCGAGCGCCGGCAGGCGCAGGCGACCCGAGTGCGGGCGATCGGCGATGAGTTGCTCCGTAGCGCTCCAGGCGCGCTCGTGCTGGCGGGCGGCGACCTCAACGACGAGCCGGCGAGCGAGCCCCTGGCGCCGCTGCTAGCGGACGGCGGCTGGGTCGATCCGCTGGCAGACGCGGGGATGGGCTCGCACTGGACCTGGCTCGGGCTCGGCGGCGGCGCCCGGCTCGACTACCTGCTGGTCCCTCGGGC
>JBAVTL010000169.1:0-23220 GCA_049696175.1 Anaeromyxobacteraceae bacterium | reverse complement strand
GGCCACCGCGGAGCGGGTCGGCACCGTGGTGGCCGTGACGACGCTCGCGCTCGCGCTGCTCGCGACGCTGATGGTCGCCCTCGCCGCCCTCGCCATCGCCCAGTCGCTCTCCGCCAACGTGCGGGCGCGGGCGAGGAGATCGCGATCCTCCGCGCCGTGGGCGCGACGCCCGCCGACGTCCGCGGGATGATCCTCATCGAGGGTGGGTTCGTCGGACTCGCTGGAGGCCTGCTCGGCGCCGCGGCGGCGCGCCTCGGGGCGCTGGGGGCCGACCGGATCGCGGCCCGGCTGCTCCCCGACTTCCCGTTCCGCCCGGAGAGCTTCTTCTCGTTCCCCCCGTGGGTCCTCGCGCTCGCCGTCGCGGTCGCGCTCGGCGCGGCGATCCTCGGCGCCCTCGCTCCAGCGGCGCTCGCGGCCCGCGTGGATCCGGCGCGGACGATCGCGTAGGGAGGGGCGGCGGCGCGGCTGGTCTCCCCACGGCCGATGGCCGGGTGGCCGGATGGCACCTGCCCGCGGACCCGGCTATGATTTCGGGAGCATGGTCGAGACTTGGCGCGAGCGAATCACAGCCGACCCGGCGATCCTCGTCGGGAAGCCCGTGGTTCGCGGCACGCGGTTCGCCGTCGAATTCGTGCTGGAGTTGATCGCAGAGGGCTGGTCCTTCGACGAGATCCTCGCCAACTACCCGGGGCTGACGATGGAGGACATCCGCGCCTGCGTTGCCTATGCGAAGGACGTCCTCTCTGAGGAGCACGTCTTCCCGGCGGCGATCGGCTGAGCGATGCGACTGGGCTGGGAACTTCAGCGTCGTCGAGCAGGAGCGAGTGCGGATGCGGGCGTTGTTCGGGTAGGCGGCCTAGCCGCTCACATCCTGAACGCCAGCCGCAGCCCCAGCATCGTCGCGTCCCTCAGGGCGCCCACCTCGACGCCGAACGCGACGCTCCGGGACTCGACGCCGAAGCCGAAGGCGCCGTGGAAGCGGAAGAGGTCGTGGTCGTCGAGGAGGAACCACGGCCCGACCAGCCCCTCGAAGTAGATCCGCTGGACGTGGACCGTCAGCCGGAGGTCGAGCGGGACGGCGACGTTGCTGCTGTCGCCGAAGAAGGCGACGCCGGCGCGGCCGCCGACCGAGAGGTGGCGCGCGAGGTACGTGTCGGCGCCGAGCGTCAGGTTGAGCTCGCCGTCGCCGCCCTCGATCCAGTCGGCGCCGAGGCCGAGGTTGACGGACGCGCCGGCGGCGCGCGGGGCGGCGAGCGCCGCGAGGGTGACGAGCAGAGCGAGGAAGTGGCGTGCGGGCATGTTGGACTCCTCCGGTGGTGACACCGGGAGGAGACCACGCCGGCGCAGGGATGTCATCGAACGAAGCCGACAGACAGCGGGCGGCGCGCGCCCATCGCTGCCCCGGATTTTGACTGGCCGTCGTTCTCTCCTCCGAAGGCTAGCCGGTGACTGCTCCGATGCCGCCCTTTGAAGAAGACCGCCCCGCAGCAGCCTTTCGATCGGCGGTGCGTTTGCCCCGCACCGTACGTCTCCGCACCGAAAGCAGCTTACGAGTGGGAGGGGGCGCCCGTTCGACGCGGCCGCGGCCTCGCCGACGACGTTGGTGGTTGCAGGCCGGCCACCTCGCGGCCCTGGAGGTCACGGCTGCCGGGCATCTGGCACAGGCTGTAAGCTGGCACCACTCGTGAAGCGGTCCATCAACTCGTCGCCGTAGACCTCTCGCGCGGCAAGCTGGTTATGCAACGAGCACAGCACCCTGATCCCGGCGACGGTCGCCTTCCCGCCGCGACCGACCGGGACGACGTGGTCCAGCTCAACCCGGTGCGTCGAGCCGCAGATTCCGCCTTCGGCCAGAGGCCACTGGCACTTCCCCTCGTCGCGGAGGAAGACCTCGCGGCGGACTGCGGCAGGAACATGGCGCGGGTTCGTGCTCTCCACGGCAGCCGCCGAAACCGCCACGGCGCGCGGCCTCTTCACGAGCCCCCGCCTCTTCGCGGCGCGCTCCAGGAGCAGGTCGAGCCCCGCCTCCAGGATGGTCTCCACGTCCGCGCCGGGATGGGAATGGGAGAGAGCGTCGCGAGCGGCCTCCAACTTATCCAGGAAGCGCTTCGAGACCGTGACGTGGAGCCGGCGCAGGTCGGCCGTCAGGGGCTCGGCGGCGCTGCGCGGAACGGCGGCGCGCGGGGGAGCCGACGGGAGGGTATCTTCGAGTTCATCCGTTGAACCGCTCGTCGATCCCTGCCGAGAGGACGGCCCGGCCAGCGCGCCCCCGTCGGCCGGGGGAAGCGCGAGGGTGGGGAGTGCAGGAGCCTGGGCGGCGCCGATCGCGATCGCAGGAAGCGCCGCCGCTGCGCGAACCCGACCATCACCTCCGACGACTCAGAGGCGTCAAACCGCCCGCGCGCGCTCCGCGTCGCTCCCCCTGATGAGCTGCTTCTGACTCGGGAACGTTCGGCCGTGCGGGAGACGAACCGCTCGGCGGCACCATGCCGCGCCGCGCGAACTCTCCGCTACCTCGCCCGAATTCCGACGACGCGATGAGTGGCGCCGTTTCCTGCCGGACCCTGGCTTGATCTCTGCCTGCGTTCAGAATATTCTGAACGTACGATGAGCTCGATGAAGCCAGAGAGCCAGGAGCGGTTCGTCGACGCGTGGGGAGCCATGGGCGCCCTCTGGGGGATCAACCGGTCCGTGGCGCGCGTCCACGCGCTCCTGATGGCCAGCGACGCGCCACTCTCGCTCGACGAGATCGCCGAGCGGCTGAGCATCTCCAAGGGGAACGCGTCGATGTCCCTGCACGAGCTGCGGGGCTGGGGCGTCATCCGGCCGGTCCCGGTGGCCGGCGATCGACGCGACTACTACGTCACCGAGCCCGACGTCTGGATGATGTTCTTCCGCATCCTGCAGGAGCGTAAGCGCCGGGAGTTCGATCCGGCGCTGCGTGCGGTCCAGGGGCTGCTCGACGACGCCGGGGCCTCGGGTGACGTGCGCGCCCGGCTGGAGCAGATGTCCGCGCTCCTGACCACGATGGAGGGGCTCGCGGGGCGCTTCCTGAAGGACCCCTCCACCTCCCGGACGGCCCTCTCGCTCGTCGCGAAGCTCGCCGTCCCAGGACTCGGCAGCAAGAGGAAGAAGCGGGCGTAGCGCGGCGGAAGGTCACCTTCAACGAAGGAGTCCACATGTCCCGGTCCATTCACGCGATCACCGGCGCCTTTGGCTACAGCGGACGCGCGATCGCAGCGCGCCTCCTAGCCCGCGGCCTCCCCGTCCGGAACCTCACCGGCCACGCTGGGCGCCCGGATCCCTTCGACGGGCGCGTCGAGACCCGGCCGCTCCCCTTCGAGGATCCCGACGCGCTGCGCCGGTCGCTCGAGGGCGTCGAGGTGCTCTACAACACCTGGTGGGTTCGCTTCGCGCACGGTGACCGGAGCCACGAGCGCGCCGTCGCCGCGAGCACCGCCCTCATCGAGGCCGCGCGCGCCGCGGGGGTCGAGCGGGTGGTCCACGTGTCGATCACGCGCCCCTCGCTCGACTCCCCCCTCCCCTACTTCAGCGGAAAGGCGCGCGTGGAGGAGGTCCTGCGTGCATCGGGCCTCTCCCACGCGATCCTTCGCCCCGCGGTCTTCTTCGGCGGGCGGGACGTGCTCCTCAACAACATCGCGTGGCTGCTGCGGCGCCTGCCCATCTTCGGCCTCGTCGGCGGGAGCTACGGCCTGCGCCCGATACACGTGGAGGACTTCGCCGCCCTCGCCGTGAGCGAGGGAGAGCGGCGCCTGGACGTCGTCCGGGATGCCGTCGGACCGGATGCCTTCACCTTCGAGGAGCTGGTCCGGCGGATCGGCAGCGCCGTGGGCTCGCGCGCCCGGAGCCTCCGCGTGGCCCCGTGGATGCTCCAAGCGGCCTCCGCGATCCTGGGGGTCGTCGTCCGCGACGTCCCCCTGACACGTGACGAGATCGCCGGCCTGACAGGGGGGCTCCTCGAGTCTCCGGGCCCGGCCACGGGGGAGATCCTGCTGGGCGAGTGGCTCGATGAGCACGGCCCGGAGCTCGGCCGGGAGTGGGCGTCGGAGCTGGGGAGGCACTTCGGGTGAGCGTCGAGCCCCGGCTACGGCGCGTCCGTCGGGTCCCAGCAGGTCCGGAGCCCCTCGTCGAGGTGGTCGAGGGCGTCCATGTCCCCGGCGTCCAGGGCGAAGCCGTAGAGATCCGAGTTCTCACGGATCCGCTCCGCGTGGACCGACTTCGGGATGACCACCAGGCCGTGCTGGAGCCCCCAGCGGAGCAGCACCTGCGCCGCGGTCCGGCGATGCCTCGCCGCGATCCGCTTGAGCACGGGGTGGGCCATGCGCTGCCCGCGCACGAGCGGCCCGTACGCCTCCAGCTGGATGGCGTGGCGCTGGCAGTACTCGAGGAGGGCGCGCTGGTTCAGGAACGGGTGGAACTCGACCTGGTTCACCGACGGTGGCACCTTCGCCTCCGCGAGGAGCTCGTCGAGGTGGCGCACGGTGTAGTTGGAGACGCCGATCGCCCGCGTCTTGCCGTCGGCGAGGAGCTGCTCCATCGCGCGCCAGGTCTCGCGCCTGAGCCCCTCGACGGGCCAGTGGACCAGGTAGAGGTCCACCTGCTCGAGCCCGAGGAACTCGAGGCTCTTGTCGAGGGCGCGGATCGCGCGGCCGTAGCCGTGGTCGGTGTTCCAGAGCTTCGTGGTGACGAACAGCTGGCTCCGGTCGATGCCGCTCTCCCGGATCGCAGCCCCCACGTCCTTCTCGTTGGAGTACGCACGCGCCGTGTCGACGTGCCGGTACCCAGCCGCCAGCGCGCTGGCGACGGCGCTGCGCGTCTCGTCGCCCGCCGCGGACTGCCAGACGCCGAGGCCGAGCATCGGCATCTCGACGCCGCCTCGCAGCGTCACGGTCGATCCGAGGTGTAGCTCCTTCGTGTCCACGTAGCCTCCAGCCGCGGCGATCTTACGGGAAACGGCGCATCGCCGCTTGTACGACCCAAAGCGGTGCCATACCCGCTTGGTCACCCTGGATCCGCCCCTCGGCGGGCTTCCCTGCGGGCCACCGGATATGTACATCGGCCAGCGCCGCCTCCGCGGCTGCGCCGTGGAGGGGTCGTATGTCGGTAGCGATCGACCCGGAGAAGACGAGCGTGGTGCGCGCTGCGCCGCGCGTCCTTCAGGTCCTGCGCGTGCTCGCCCGACACAAGTTCCTGGGGGCCATGCGCGGCAAGGGACACTGGCCGCCGCCCAGGGAGGTGCGGGAAACCTTCGAGGAGCTGGGGCTCACCTTCATCAAGTTCGGCCAGGTGCTCGCGATGCGGCGCGACCTGCTGGCGGATGCGTACATCAAGGAGCTCGAGCTGTTGCACGACCAGCTCCCGGCGCGCGGCATCGACGCGGTGCGCGCGACGGTCGAAGCCGAGCTGGAGACCCCGCTGGCGCAGCACTTCGCGTCGTTCAGCGAAGCGCCGCTGGCCGCAGCGACCATCGCCCAGGTGCACGAAGCTACCACGACGGACGGGCGCCACGTCGTCGTGAAGGTGCAGCGCCCCGGGCTCGAGGAGATGATCGCCACCGACATCGCGGCGCTGTCCTGGCTGGTCAGGCTGGGGGAGCGCTTCTTCCCACGCCTGCGCGCGCTCGACCTCCCGGTCCTGGTCGGCGAGTTCGCGGCCAGCCTGAACCGGGAGACCGACTTCAGCCACGAGGCACGCTCCATCACCCTCTTTCGCGCCGCGCTGGCTGACATCCCCAGGCTCTGGATTCCGGCGGTCCTGCCCGAGCACTCCAGCGGGAGCGTCCTCACCATGGAGTTCTCGGCAGGTGAGCGGGTGGACGTCTACGCCCGCCTTCACCCGGAGGAGATGCCGCCGCTCATAAGCACCCTGGTCACGCTGACCCTGCAGACGATCTTCGAGGAGGGGCTGTTCCACGCCGACCCACACCCCGGCAACGTCTTCGTCCTGCCCGACGGACGGCTCTCCCTGCTCGACTTCGGGATGACTGGCGAGCTCGACGAGCAGATGCGCGAGTCGCTCAAGCTCCTCCTCGAGGCGGTCGTCAAGGGCGACGCGCGGGCGGCCACCGAGGCCTACCTCGAGCTGGCGCCGCAAGGCAGTGAGAAGGTCAACCGCGCCGCCCTGTCGATGGACATCAAGGCCGTGCTCTACAAGATCCACAGGAGCGACATCGAAGAGGTCTCCATCGGGGACTCGTTCGACTCGCTGCTTCGCGCCGGGAGCCGCCACGGGGTCCACAATCCCGGCGAGTTCTTCCTGCTGACACGCACGTTCGTCATCCTCGAGTCGATGATACGGCAGCTCGACCCCGCCCACGACTACATCGGGTCCTTTCGGGAGGAGATCTCGCGGCTGACCGCGCAGCACTTCTCCGTCGAGCGGATGGCCGAGAAGACGACCAAGCTGGCGCGCGAGCTGGAGCGGCTGATCCACGACGCGCCCGGCGACACTCGCCGCGTCCTACGTCGCATGGCCGAAGGGAACCTGGGGCGGCTCCAGGCTCCCGCGATCGAGGCGCTTGGAGGCCGGATCGGCCGCAACGTCGAGCGGCTGACCGGCGCCATCGCCGCCGCGTCGCTCGTGATCGGCGGCGCGATGCTGACCAGCGCTTCGCTGGAAGGCTGGCACCACCTGCTCGGCGAAGCCATGGTCGGCGCCGGGGCCATCGGCACCGTCTTCATCGTGATCGGCGTCTTGCGCCCCGAACGCGGCCGCGGCCGCGGCCGGCGCTGACAGCCCTGCGAGGTTCGGAAATGAACGACTACGAGAGACCCCGTGCGGAGCTGGTCCAGGAGATCACCGACCTGCGCAGGCGCTTCGCGGCGCTCGACAAGGCGGCGCAGGAGCGAAGGCGCCTGGCGGCCGACGTCCAGGACGCCCGGGAGTACGCCGAGAACATCGTCGAGACGGTGCGCGAGCCGCTCGTGGTGCTGAGCCACGACCTCAGGATCCTCACCGCCAACCAGAGCTTCTACGAGACCTTCCGGGTCACGCCCGACGCGACCATCGGGAACTTCATCTACGACCTGGGCAACCGGCAGTGGGACATCCCGAAGCTGCGGGTCCTCATCGAGGAGATCCTCCCCCATGACACGGTGATCAACGGCTACGAGGTCGCGCACGACTTCCCCGGCATCGGGCGCAAGATCATCCTGCTCAACGCCCGACAGATCTTCCGAGAGGAGATCGGCTCCCACATCATCCTCCTGGCCATGGAGGACATCACCGCGCGGAAGCAGCTGGAGGCGGACGTCCAGGACGCCCGGGAGTACGCCGAGAACATCGTCGAGACCGTGCGCGAGCCACTCGTCGTGCTGGGTTACGACCTTAAGGTCCTCACCGCCAACCAGAGCTTCTACGAGACCTTCCGGGTCACGCCCGGCGCGACCATCGGCAACTTCATCTACGACCTGGGCAACCGGCAGTGGGACATCCCGAAGCTGAGGGTCCTCGTCGAGGAGATCCTCCCCCACGACACCGTGATCAACGGCTACGAGGTCGAGCACGACTTCCCCGGCATCGGCCGCAAGACCATCCTGCTCAACGCCCGGCAGATCTTCCGCGAGAAGATCGGCTCCCACATCATCCTCCTGGCCATGGAGGACATCACCGAGCGCAAGCTCGTGGAGGAGCGGATCGGCGAGGTCGTTCGGCAGCAGCAGGCCATCCTCGACAACATCCCGAACGTCGCCTGGCTCAAGGACAGGGAGGGGCGGTTCCTCGCGGTCAACGACCCCTTCAGCAGGGCGCTGGGGATGACACCCGCAGACCTGGTCGGAAAGACCGACCGCGACATCTACCCGCCAGCGCTCGCCGAGAAGTACCAGCGGGACTTCATGGAGGTCATGGCGACCGGCACGCGCACCTACATCGAGGAGACCCGCGTCGATCCGGAGGGAAGGACCCTGTACGTGGAGAAGATCAAGACGCCCATCTTCAACGCCAGCGGAGCGGTCATCGGGATCATCGGCATCGCCCACGACGTCACCCACCGAAAGACCGTGGAGGTGCAGCTTCGCCACGACAACGTCCACGACAGCCTCACGGGGCTCCACAACCGCGCCTTCTTCGACGAGGAACTGGAGCGCCTGGCTCGAGGCGGGATGTTCCCTCTCAGCATCGTGATGGCCGACGTCAACGGTCTGAAGACGGTCAACGACACCCTGGGGCACGACGCTGGAGACGCGCTCCTCCGGCAGGCGGCCAGGGTCATGCTCGGGGCCTTCAGGTCCGAGGACGTCGTGGCCCGGATCGGCGGAGACGAGTTCGCCGTCATCCTTCCGGAGACGACCCAGGCGGTCGCGGAGGAGGCGATCCGCCGGATCATGGAGAGCCCCGAGATCGCGGCCGGGCGAATGAGCATCGCCTTCGGCCTCGCGACCGCCGTGGTCAACGATCAACTCGCCGAGGCGCTCCGGCTGAGCGACGAGCGGATGTACCAGGACAAGTCGACCCAGAAGCAGAAGGCCTCCGGTGCGAGCGCCCCCTCAGAGAGCCCGTGAGGAAGAGTCCCCTCGAGTGCTCCGAGACGACGAGGCGGAGGCCCGCGGCATCGCGGACCTCCGCCCGGGCGCCCAGGGAGCGGGCGCTACGCTTAGGCCAGGACGAGGATCAGGTCGTCCTTCTCGACCTTGTCCCCTTCCTTGAACTTCACCTCGCCGACGGTGCAGTCGGCCTTCGCCTTGATGTTGGTCTCCATCTTCATGGCCTCGGTGACCATGATGACGGCGCCGGCGGCGACCTTGTCGCCCGGCTTGACCGCCACCTTCACGACCTTGCCCGGCATCGGCGCGCCGACGTGGAGCGGGTTGCCCTTGTCGGCCTTCGGGCGCGCCACGATGGTGGTCGCCGCCGCCTGGTCGCGGATCGTGACCGACCGCCCGTCGCCGTTCAGCTCGAAGTAGAGGTCGCGAGTCCCGTCGGGGTGCAGCTTGCCGATGGTGTTGAGCTTCACGATGAGCGTCTTGCCCGGCTCGATGTCGATCGAGGTCTCCTGCCCCGGCTCGAGGCCGTAGAGGAAGACCGGCGTCGGGATGACCGACGTGTCGGAGAACTCGTCCTTGTGCCGGTCGAGGTCGGGGTAGACGTTCGGGTAGAGCATGAAGGAGACGAGCGCCTTGGAGTCGACGGGGTGGCCGATCCTCGCCTCCGCCCTCTTCGTCTCCTCGTCGAAGTCGACCGGCGCGATCAGCTCGCCGGGCCGGCTGGTGATCGGCTGGACCTCACGCAGGATGATCTTCTGCAGCTCGGCGGGGAAGCCGCCGTGCAGCTGCCCCAGCATGCCCCGCGCGAGGCCGATGACCGACTCGGGGAAGGCCAGGTCCCTCCCCTTCTCCGTGAAGAGGTCCTCGGGCTCGAGCCCGTTCTTCACGAGGAACATCGCCATGTCACCCACCACCTTCGACGACGGCGTCACCTTGATGACGTCGCCGAAGAGCAGGTTGACCTTGCGGTACATGTCCTTGCACTCTTCCCACTTGTCGACGAGGCCGAGCCCGATGACCTGGGGCCTGTAGTTGGAGTACTGGCCGCCCGGGATCTCGTGCCGGTAGACCTCCGCGGTGCCGCTCTTGAGCCCGGACTCGAAGGGCGCGTAGTACTCGCGGACCGTCTCCCAGTAGTTGGCGAGCAGCTGCAGCCCCTTCTCGTCGAGGTGCGGATCCCACTCGGTCCCCTTCAGGGCGGCCACGAGCGAGTTGAGGTTGGGCTGGGCGGTGAGGCCGGACAGGGAGGAGAGCGCCGCGTCCACGACGTCCACCCCCGCCTGCGCCGCCTCGAGCAGCGTCGCGCTGGCGATGCCCGAGGTGTCGTGCGTGTGCAGGTGGATCGGGAGCCCGACCTCCTGCTTCAGCGCCTTGACGAGCTTCCGGGCGGCGAAGGGCTTCAGGAGCCCCGCCATGTCCTTGATGCCGAGGAAGTGAGCCCCCATCGACTCGAGCTCCTTCGCCAGCTTCACGTAGTAGTCGAGCGGGTACTTGTCACGCTTCGGGTCGGTGATGTCGCCCGTGTAGCAGACCGCGGCCTCGAGGATCCTGTTCTGCTTCCGGACCGCCTCCATGGCGACCGCCATCCCCTTCGTCCAGTTGAGGGCGTCGAAGACGCGGAAGACGTCCACGCCGCTCCTCGCGGCCTCCTCGACGAAGCGCTGCACCACGTTGTCGGCGTAGTTCGTGTAGCCGACGGCGTTGGAGCCGCGCAGCAGCATCTGGAAGAGGACGTTCGGGATCTCCTGGCGGAGCTTGTGGAGCCGGTCCCAGGGGTCCTCCTTGAGGAACCGCATCGCGACGTCGAACGTGGCGCCGCCCCACATCTCGAGCGAGAAGAGCCCCGCGCCGAAGTGGCTCGTGGCGGGGGCGATCTTGAGCAGGTCGTGCGTGCGGACGCGGGTCGCGAGGAGCGACTGGTGCGCGTCGCGCATCGTGGTGTCGGTGAAGAGCAGCTTCTTCTGAGCCCGGACCCACTTCGCCACGGCCTCTGGCCCCTCGGCCAGGAGCAGGTCTCGCGTGCCGCGGGGGCGCGCGTCGTTCACGTCGAGCTTCGGCACCCGCGGCTCGCCCAGCTCCGCGGACCTGAGCGGCTTCGTCACGCCCTGGGAGCCGTTGACCGTCACCTCGCCGATGAACTTGAGGAGCTTGGTGCCGCGGTCCTTCTTCTGCGGGACCTGGAGCAGCTCCGGGTGCGCCTCGATGAAGGACGTGTCGCACTTCCCCGCGAGGAACTCGGGGTGGATCATCACGTTCTCGAGGAACGCGATGTTGGACTTCACGCCGCGGACGCGGAACTCCTGCAGGCACCGGTGCATGATGTGCGCCGCCGCGCCGAGGTCGAGCCCCCAGGTGGTGACCTTCACGAGCATCGAGTCGTAGTGGGGGGTGATGACCGCGCCGACGAAGGCCGAGCCGGCGTCGAGCCGGACGCCGAAGCCGCCGGGGCTGCGGTAGGCCTTCAGGACGCCGAAGTCCGGCGCGAAGCCGTTCTGCGGATCCTCGGTCGTGATCCGGCACTGGACCGCGACGCCGCGCATCTGGACGTCGTCCTGGCTCCGGATGCCGATCTCGGGGTCGGAGAGCTTCTTCCCCTGCGCGATCTGGATCTGCGCGGTGACGAGGTTCCGGCCGGTGATCGCCTCGGTGACGGTGTGCTCGACCTGGATGCGGGGGTTCACCTCGATGAAGTAGTGCCTCCCCTCCTGGTCGAGGAGGAACTCCACCGTGCCGGCGCTCACGTAGTCGACGCTCTTCGCGATCTTGAGCGCGTCGTCGCAGATCGCCCGGCGCTGCTTCTCGGTGAGCGCGAGCGACGGCGCGAACTCGACCACCTTCTGGTGGCGCCTCTGGATGGAGCAGTCGCGCTCGAAGAGGTGGACGAGGTTCCCGTGCTTGTCGCCGAGGACCTGGACCTCGATGTGCTTGGGCTGCTCGATGTACCGCTCGAGGAAGACGGCCGGGTTGCCGAACGCCGCCTTCGCCTCGCTGCGGGCCGAGACGAGCCCCTGGAGCAGCTCGTCCTGGCTCCGGGCTACTCGCATGCCCCGGCCGCCGCCGCCGCCGCTCGCCTTGATGATGATCGGGTAGCCCGCGTTCCGCGCGAAGAGGAGCGCCTCCTCGTCGCGCTCGACCGGCTCGGCCGTGCCGGGGACGATCGGCACGCCGGCCTCCGTGGCGGCCTTCCTGCCGGCGATCTTGTCGCCGAGCTTCCGCTGCATCTCCGCGGTTGGGCCGATGAAGAAGATCCCGGCGCGCTCGCACGCCTCGGTGAACTCGGCGTTCTCCGAGAGGAAGCCGTAGCCGGGGTGGATCGCGTCGCACTCGATGCGCCGCGCGAGGGCGATGATCTCGTCGATGTCGAGGTAGGCGTCGATCGGCGCCTTCCCCTTCCCGATCAGGTACGCCTCGTCGGCCTTGTAGCGGTGGAGCGAGAGCCGGTCCTCGTCCGAGTAGATCGCGACGGTCTTGATGCCGAGCTCGGTGCAGGCACGGAAGATGCGGATGGCGATCTCGCCGCGGTTGGCGGCCATCACCTTCCGAAACGGAATGGGCATGTTTGCTTCTCCGGATGGAGCGAGCGCCGTCGTACCCCGAGGGCACGCGGCGTGAAGGTCAACGGCTGTTGCTCGCGCAGGGCCCGGGAAAAGCGGGAGGAGATACGTGCGATGGGGATCGGGTCGAGTGTCACGGTCTCGGCTCGGTCCGGCGCGGCGCTTCGTGAAACGAACGGAGGCAGTAGACCAAATACCCGAGCGCGGTGTCGAGCCCCCCCGCCAGACCTGCGCCCCCCGGCCCCGTGCAAACGTCCGTAACGGCTCGACCTTCGCGGGGACACCTGGCTCGTCCCGTGTTATCTTCACCCGCTCCGCTCCACATTGCCTGAGCCCTCCGAACATGCCAATCCACAGGCCGCCTCGCGAGATCCCGTTCAACTACACCTCCGCCGACGACCGCCAGGCCGTCACGCTGCTGCTCGGCCCGGAGGTCTGGTCCAAGCTGGAGGAGCTGAGGACGCGGCGCGTCACGGGCCGCTCGGCGCGGCTGCTCATGCGCTTCTTCGGCGAGGTCCTCATCCACCGCCGCAATCCCTACCTCCTCCAGGAGCTGGCCGACTCCTCCGGGCGGCGGCAGCGGCTCTTCGCGAACATGGAGAAGGACCTCGCGCTCGTCGAGAAGAACTCCGGCGGCGAACTGCGGGTGACCGAGGTGCTCGGCTCGTGCCGAGCCCTCTTCGCCGAGTTCAGGCGTGAGATCGAGGAGACGCCGGAGCTCCGCCGCCGGCTGCAGTCGGAGCTCGGCCGCGTCGTGGGGCGCGAGAACGTCCTCTTCGACCCCTTCACGCTCGTGTCGCACGCGACGGACGCGACGGACTGGCGGCTCCACCTGCCGGTCGCCGTCGTGATGCCGGACGAGGAGCCCCAGGTCGCGCCCCTGCTCGCCGCCATCGGGAGGCTCGGGCTCAAGGCCATCCCACGCGGCGCCGGCACGGGGCTCACCGGCGGCGCCGTCCCGCTCCGGGCCGGGTGCGTCGTCGTCAACACCGAGAAGCTCAACCGGATCCGCGGCATCGTCGAGCGGACGCTGCGCCTGCCGGACGGACGCGACGTGACGACGAAGGCGCTCGAGCTGGAGACGGGGGTCATCACCGAGCGGGCCATGGAGGAGGCGGAGCACCACGGCCTCGTCTTCGCGACGGACCCGACCAGCGCCTGGGCCTGCTCGATCGGCGGCAACATCGCCGAGAACGCCGGCGGCAAGGACTGCGTCCTCTACGGCACCTGCATCGACAACCTGCTCTCCTGGCGGATGGCGATGCCGAGCGGCAAGAGCTGGACCGTCCGCCGGCTCGACCACCGCCTGCGGAAGATCCTCCCCGACGACGTCGTCACCTTCGCCGTCCTCGACGAGGACGGCGTCGAGCTGGAGCGGATCGCGCTCGGCGGCACCGAGGTGCGGAAGAAGGGGCTCTGGAAGGACATCACCAACAAGGCGCTCGGCGGCGTCCCGGGGCTCCAGAAGGAAGGGTGCGACGGCGTCGTCACGTCGGCCGAGTTCATCCTCTACCCCGAGTACGAGGTGAAGCGGACCCTCTGCCTCGAGTTCTTCGGCCCTGACTTCGACGAGGCGAGCCGCGTCATCCTGGGGCTCGCGCGCGCGTTCCCCTTCCCCAACTCCGGCGGGGAGGCGCTCGAGGCGCTCGAGCACTTCGACGCCGAGTACGTCCGCGCCATCAACTACAAGATCAAGGCGGCGCGGGCGGAGACCCCCAAGGCGGTCCTCCTCGTGGACGTCGTCGGCCACACGCCCGAGCAGGCCGCGGCCGGCATCGCGAGGATCCGCGGGATCCTCGAGAGCCACCCGAACACCATCCTGTTCGAGGCGCGCGACGCGGCCGAGGGGAAGAAGTTCTGGGCCGACCGGAAGCGGCTCGGGGCGATCGCCCGGCGGACCAACGCCTTCAAGATGAACGAGGACATCGTCCTCCCCCTCGACGCGCTCGCCGAGTTCGCGCGCTGGGTCGACGACGTCAACGTCGAGGAGGAGCGGTTCGCGCAGCTCCGCTTCGTCGAGCGGGCCGAGGAGGTCCTCGGCGCCGGTCCGCGCAAGGACGACCCGGAGTGGACCACCGCGAAGGCCCCGGCGGCGCTCGAGCGCTGCGCCCTCGCGCGCGCCGCGATCGCGCAGGTGGATCCGGCGACGCTGCGCTCGCTGAGCGGCCTCGCCAACCTCCAGCGGGACCTCGGCGCGCTGGTCAGCGGCTACACGGATCTGGTGCAGGATCTCGACCGGGTCCACAAGGAGGTCCGCGACCGGCTGATCGTCCTCGCCACCCACATGCACGCCGGCGACGGCAACGTCCACGTCAACGTCCCGGTCCTCTCGAACGACCGGGCGATGCTGCGCCGGACCGAGGAGGTCATCGACCGCGTGATGGCGAAGGTCATCGCGCTGGGCGGCGTCGTCTCCGGCGAGCACGGGATCGGCGTCACCAAGCTCAAGTACCTGGAGCCAGCGCGGATCGCCGAGCTCGACGCCCACCGCCGCCACGTCGACCCGACCGGGATGATGAACCCCGGCAAGCTGCAGGACGTCGAGATCCTCGACCGCGTCTTCACGCCGTCGTTCAACCTGCTGGAGCTCGAGGCCCGCATCCTCCAGCACGGTCAGCTAGAGGACCTGGCGCGCTCGATCGCGCACTGCGTCCGCTGCGGCAAGTGCAAGCCGGACTGCTGCGTCTTCCACCCGGCGCGCGGGATGTTCTTCCACCCGCGCAACAAGAACCTGGCGATCGGCTCGCTGATCGAGGCGCTCCTGTACGACGCGCAGCGCGAGCGCTCGACGCGCTTCGAGCTGCTCCGCTGGCTCGAGGAGGTGGCCGACCACTGCACCGGCTGCCACAAGTGCCTCAAGCCCTGCCCGGTGGACATCGACACCGGCGTCGTGTCGATCCTGGAGCGCGAGATCCTCGCGAGCTGGGGCTACAAGCGGACCACGCTGATGACGGGGGCGACGCTCCGCTACCTGGACAGCCGCTCCCCCACGTTCAACAAGCTCTTCCGCGCCGGCGTCGTCCGGCTCGGCGGCGCGATCCAGCGGGCCGGCTGCGAGATCACCGCGCCCTTCCAGCCCGCGGATCGGCCGCCGCGCTCGTACGCGCTCCAGGTGCTCCGCTCGCCCACGCCCCCCGCGCCGCCGATGACGCTGCGTGACGTGCTGCCCCGGTGCGAGCCGGACCAGGTGCTCGTCCTGGAGCCCCCGGAGGAGACGAACCACACCGTCTTCTACTTCCCCGGCTGCGGCTCGGAGCGGCTCCACTCGACCATCTCGATGGCCGCGCTGCACGTCCTCGGCGAGCTGGGCGTCCGGACCGTCATCCCGCCCCCGTTCCTGTGCTGCGGGTACCCCGCCCACTTCAACGCGAAGACCAGCCAGTACTCGCGGACCGTGCTGCGCGACACCATCCTCTTCAGCCAGATCCGCGAGATGTTCAGCTACCTCTCGTTCGACGCCTGCCTGGTCACCTGCGGCACCTGCCGCGAGGGGCTGGACGCGATGGAGGCCGGGAAGCTCTTCGGCGGCCGCATCCTCGACGTCGCGCGATACGCGGTGGAGCGCGGCCTGAGGCTGGAGGGTGACGGTGAGTGGCTCTACCACGCCCCGTGCCACGACTCGCTCGAGGGGCAGGCGCTCGACGTGATCGGCAAGCTGGGCGGCTTCGGGAAGGTGGTGCCGGTCCCGCACTGCTGCTCGGAGGCCGGCACGCTCTCGCTGTCACGCCCCGACATCACCGACTCGATGCTGCACAAGAAGCGGGGCGCCCTCGGAGAGGCGCTGCGCGACCACCCCGCTGGCGCCCGCATCCTGACCAACTGCCCGTCCTGCGTGCAGGGGCTCGGGCGAAACATCCCGATGGGGGTCGATCCGCGCCACCTCGCGGTCGCACTGGCAGAGAAGATCTCCGGGCCGGGCTGGCTGGAAGCCTTCCGCGAGCGCGCTCAGCGCGCACACGCTGTCCGTTTCTGAGGCACTCCGGGATCGACTATCGGGCACCTCGCCCGCATATCGTGCAGCCTGTACTTCACCGCCCGTTTTTCGATCAGCGTGCGTTTTTCGCGTGCTAGCGTGCCTGCCTTTCGATCACCCGTGCACGTGTTAGCGACACGGGGAGATCCCTTCCGAGCGCGCTGCTCAAGGAGAATGCACATGGCTGCACAGGCAATGGACGAGAAGCTGGAGACGATCTACCAGGAGATCCTGCGCCGGAACCCCGGCGAGTCCGAGTTCCACCAGGCCGTGCGCGAGGTGCTCGAGTCGATCGGGCCCGTGCTCACGAAGTACCCCGAGTTCCGCGAGCGCAAGATCCTGGAGCGCATCGCCGAGCCGGAGCGCCAGATCATCTTCCGGGTGCCCTGGACGGACGACAAGGGCCAGGTGCAGATCAACCGCGGCTTCCGCGTCCAGTTCAACAGCGCGCTCGGCCCGTACAAGGGCGGCCTCCGCTTCCACCCGTCGGTCTACCTCGGCATCGTCAAGTTCCTCGGCTTCGAGCAGATCTTCAAGAACGCCCTCACCGGCCTCCCCATCGGCGGCGGCAAGGGCGGCTCCGACTTCGACCCGAAGGGCAAGTCGGACGACGAGGTCATGCACTTCTGCCAGAGCTTCATGACTGAGCTCCACCGCTACATCGGCGAGCACACGGACGTGCCGGCCGGTGACATCGGCGTCGGCGGCCGCGAGATCGGCTACATGTTCGGCCAGTACAAGCGGCTCACCTCCCGGTACGAGGCGGGCGTCCTGACCGGCAAGGGGCTCGATTACGGCGGCTCGCTCGTCCGCACCGAGGCGACCGGCTACGGCGCGACCTTCTTCGTCGACGAGATGCTCAAGGTCCGCAAGGACGGCTTCCAGGGGAAGCGCTGCGTCGTCTCCGGCTCCGGCAACGTCGCCATCTACACGGTCGAGAAGATCCACCAGCTCGGCGGCAAGGTGGTGGCCGTCTCCGACTCCGACGGCTACATCCTCGACGAGAAGGGGATCAACGTCGAGCTCGTGAAGGAGATCAAGGAGCAGCGCCGCGGCCGCATCAAGGAGTACTGCGAGAAGGAGAAGTCGGCGAAGTACGTGCCGGGCGGCAACATCTGGGAGGTCCCGTGCCAGGTGGCCATGCCCTCCGCCACGCAGAACGAGATCAACGGCAAGGACGCCGCGCTCCTCGTGAAGAACGGCGTCATCGCGGTCGGTGAGGGCGCGAACATGCCCACCACGCCCGAAGGCATCAACGTCTTCATCAAGGCCAAGATCGCCTACGGGCCGGGCAAGGCGGCGAACGCGGGCGGCGTCGCCACCTCCGCCCTCGAGATGCAGCAGAACGCCGGCCGTGACTCCTGGACCTTCGAGTACACGGAGAAGCGGCTCGCCGAGATCATGAAGAACATCCACACGAACTGCTACGAGACCGCCGAGGAGTTCGGCTCCCCTGGCAACTACGTGGTGGGCGCGAACATCGCCGGCTTCATCAAGGTCGCGAAGGCGATGGTCGCCCACGGGCTGATCTAGGCGTCACCGCCAGCCTGGATGTGCGAAGGCCCTCTTCCCGAAAGGGAGGAGGGCCTTCTTCATCGAAGATCATCCCCTCTCCCTCACCGAGGGAGAGGGTCAGGGTGAGGGAGCAGACCGATCCGGCTAGCCGCCGCGCAGGGTCAGCGGTACCTCTACGTGGAACACGTCCCCCTGGAACTTGGGGAAGACCATGAGCCGCGCTGCGGCCTTCAGGCACTCGCCCAGGTCCGTGCGGTTCAGCGTGACGTCGTCGAGGGTCGGGTAGGTGACGAAGCCGTTCGGGTTGACGTTCAGGCGGAGCGCGACCTTCCGCCCGTCGAACTTGGTGTCGGTCCCCCGCTTCGCCGCCTGATCGATGCAGGCCTCGAACGCGCGGCGGCTCGCGTTGACCACCTTCTGGACCGCCGCCGGAGAGAGGGCCGACGCGGCGTCTGGGAGATCCACCGGCTTCTCTGGCGCGGCCTTCGCCACAGCCTTCGGCTCTGGCTTCGGAGGAGGAGGCGGCGGCGGGAGCGGCTTCGGCTCGGCCTTCGCGACCTTCTTCTCCTCGCGCTTCTTCTCTTCGCGCCGCGGCACGGGCTCCGCCTTCTTCGCCTCCACCTTCGCCGTCTCGGTGACGGGGGCCGAAGGCGGCGGAGCGGGCGGCTGGATCGCAGGAGCAGCGATGGGAG
Organism: Anaeromyxobacteraceae bacterium; assembly: GCA_049696175.1. GTDB lineage: Bacteria > Myxococcota > Myxococcia > Myxococcales > Anaeromyxobacteraceae > DATIVK01. The sequence goes on along the minus strand of JBAVTL010000169.1, from coordinate 4,982 downwards.
CGGGGGGCCGCGCCGTAGGCGGTGCCTTCTTGCCGCTCGTGAGGGCGACGAGGACCACGATACCGACCACCACCGCGAGGCCGAACCCGATCAACACCACGGGGAGGCCGCTCTTCTTCTTGTCCTCGGAGGCGGGCGACGGAGGCGGCGCGAACGCGGAAGGTGGCGGCAGCTCATGGACGGGAGGCGGCTCGTGCGCCGCCGCGTCGCCCTCCGCGCGCCTGTCGGCGAAGGGGACGTTCAGCCCGGTGCCGCCAGTGTAGTTGTCCGGCAGTGAACCGCGCGCCGCCTTCAGGAACGGGTCGTCCTCGGCGGGGGCCGGGGGAGGCGCAGAGTCGGCGAAGATGTCGACGTAGCCGCCCTCGCCGGGAGGAGGAGTCGGCTCCTCCGCGGTCGCGTACTCCGTGATCTCCGACGTCGCCTCGCCGGCGCTGGCGCTGGGCGGAGACTGAGGTGCCGACGCGAACTCGAACGGGGTGAGGGCGGGGGCGGCGCCCTGCGGCGACCGCTCTACGACCGCCGGCGGCCGGGGCGGCGACGGCGACACGGCCGGACCGTCCGAGGGGGTCTTGACCACGATGAGGTGGCCACAGGCCTTGCACTTCAGCTTGTAGACGCGACCTGGTGCTGGTGTCTCGGCGGTCGCGTACTTCTTCCCGCACCGGTCGCATGAGAATTTCACGCTCGAATCCTACTTTTGGGGCCGCCGCGGAGCAACTATCGAGTCTCCCCCTCCGAGACTCTCGGTCAGGCCCGGCTCAGGCCGGGTCCTGCACCGAGATCGTCTTCATGTTGAGAAACTCCCGCATCCCAGCCGCGGCCAGCTCCCTTCCGTACCCCGAGCGCTTCACGCCACCGAAGGGCAGCCTCGGATCCGAGGCCACCATGGAGTTGACGAACGTGGCCCCAGCTTCGAGCTCGTCCACGAAGCGCCGCTGCTCCGTCTCGTCGCGCGTCCAGGCGGAGGAGCCGAGGCCGAACGGCGTCTCGTTCGCGATGGAGATGGCTTCGTCGACGTCACGGGCCCGGAAGAGCAGCGCCACCGGCCCGAAGATCTCCTCCTTCGCGGCGGCGCAACCCCGCGGAACCCCTGCGATGACGGTCGGCGAGAAGTAGAACCCTGCGCCGGGGAGCGCCGCGCCGCCGGTGAGCAGCGTCCCCCCGCTCGCCAGCGCCTTCGCGACCTGTTGCGTCAGCTTGTCACGCTCGGCGGCGCTGACGATCGGGCCGACGTCGGTCGCGGCGTCGAGCGGGTCTCCCACCTTCAGCGCGCTCATCCGCGCCACGAGCTCGCGGGTGAACCGATCGTAGACCTGCTCGTGCACGATGAAGCGCTTGGCGGCGATGCAGGACTGGCCGTTATTGACGCACCGCGCCGTCACGGCGACCCGCGCGGCCGCCTCGACGTCCGCGCTCGGCATCACGACGAACGGGTCGGACCCTCCCAGCTCCAGCACCGTCCGCTTGATGGCCTTGCCGGCCGCCGCGGCGACGGCCGCTCCGGCCCACTCCGAGCCGGTGAGCGTCGCCGCCACCACGCGATCGTCCGCGACGATCCGCTCCACCCGCGACGAGCCTACGAGGAGCGTCTGGAACGCGCCGTCGGGAAAGCCGGCGAGCTTGAAGACCTCCTCGATGGCGAGGGCGCACTGCGGCACGTTGGAGGCGTGCTTGAGCAGCGCCACGTTGCCCGCCACGAGCGCCGGCGCGGCGAACCGGAAGACCTGCCAGAACGGGAAGTTCCAGGGCATCACCGCGAGGACCGGGCCGAGCGGGAGCCAGCGGATCCAGCTCCGCGTCGCGCCCGACTTCACCTCCTCGTCCGCGAGGAAGCGCTCCCCGTTCTCCGCGTAGTAGCGGCAGACCCAGGCGCACTTCTCCACCTCGGCGATGGCGGCCTTGAGCGTCTTCCCCATCTCGAGGGTCATCGTCCGGCCGAGCCGCTCCTTCTGCGCCTCGAGCACCACTGCCGCGCGCGCCACCAGCGCCGCGCGCGCCGGGATCGGCAGGCGCCGCCACGACCGGAAGCGTTCGTCGGCGCGGGCGAGCCGTGCCTCCAGCTCGCCGTCGGTCAGCTCCTCGAAGCGGGCGAAGATCTCGCCGGTGGCGGGGTTGATGCTCGACAGGGTGCTCATGTCGCTCCTCCGTGACAGCGCGCCGGTGACCCGAGACCCATACCACGCCGTGGACGGCTCGCCATCGGCCGCCTAGTATCCACGGCCGTGTCCCCCAAGCGATCCCTGTTCTCCATCGACGCCGGCCTGCCCCCGTCCGGCCCCGCCCGCTGGGCGGTCCTCGCGTACATGGCCGTCGGCGGGCTCGTCGCGCTCCTGGTGCCGATCTTCCTGGGAGTGATGCTCTGGTACTACCTGTTCGGTGAGCCGCCGGCGCCCGCGCCGTAGCAGAGCCGCCGTTCGGCACCTCCCGCCGCGCGTGCTATTCGTCGCACCATGGAACCGCTCGATCAGCTCCTCTCACGCGACGCCGCGTGGCACCCGCAGCGCGCCGAGCTCGACTCCTGGATCGCCGAGGCGACGCGGCCGGGCAGCCCTCCGGCGCTCCTGCAGGAGGCCCGCTGGTGGCAGGCCCGCGACGCGGCGCAGCGCGGTGAGTGGGATCGCGTCACGGCGCTGGCCGAGGAGGGGCTCGCGGAGCCCTTCTCCGAGCGCGAGGCGATCCGTCTCGCGCTCCTCCACGCGCTCTCCGGGAACGTGAACGAGGCTCAGCACGTCCTGGCGCAGGCGGTCCAGTGGCGCAGCGGCGAGGAGCTCCTGGGGCGCTTCGCGGAGCTCTGCGCGGCCGAAGGGCTCCTGGAGGCGTCGGCCCGGTTCCGCCAGCTCAGCGGAAGGGACTCCCCCGGCCACCACCGTCCGTGATTCCGCGCCGTTGGCTCCGCCGCGCGCCGCGAGCGTTGACAGCGAGGCCGCGCGGGGCGATAGGAGGAGCCACGCGGAGATCGCCCGGGAGGCCAAGCGCACATGACTGCGTTCCGTCTCGCCCTCGTCGGCGGCGGTGTCCGCTCCGGCAAGAGCGCCTTCGCCCTCGCGCTCGCGCGCACCCTCGGCCCGCGCCGCGTCTTCGTCGCGACGGCCCAGGCGTGGGACGCGGAGATGGCCGCGCGGATCGCCGCGCACCGTGCCGAGCGGGCGACGGGCTTCGAGACGATCGAGGAGCCCTTCGACCCGCTCGCCGCGCTCGCCCGGGCCCAAGGCGCCGACGTCGTGCTCCTCGACTGCCTCACCCTCTGGCTCTCCAACCTGCTCGTCAGAGGCGAGACGGAGGGGGCGATCCACGAGAAGGTCGTCGCGCTGGCCGACGCGCTGCGCGCGGCCCCCTGCGCGGCGATCGTCGTCACGAACGAGGTCGGCATGGGCATCGTCCCGGAGTCACCGCTCGGCCGGACCTTCCGCGACGTCGCGGGGCGAGCCCATCAGGCGTTCGCCTCCCGCGCCGACCGCGTCTACTTCGCAATGCTCGGCACCATCCTCCGGCTCGCTCCTGGGCCGGTGGCGGTCGAGCTCCCACCCGCCCCCGGAGAACTTCCTTGAGCCTGCTCCAGACGACCCTCGCCGCCATCCGTGACCCCGACGCCGCCGCCGCCGCCGAGGCGCAGCGCAAGCTCGACCTCAAGACGAAGCCGCTGCGCAGCCTCGGTCGGTTGGAGGACGTCGCCGTCGCCGTCGCCGGAATCCGCCGCGCCGCCGTGCCGGAGCTGCCGGTGAAGGCGATGGTGGTGATGGCCGGCGACCACGGCGTCGCCGAGGAGGGGGTGAGCGCCTTCCCGCAGGAGGTCACGGGCCAGATGGTGCGCAACTTCGCGAACGGCGGGGCGGCCATCAACGTCATCTCGCGCCAGGTCGGGGCGCGGCTGATGGTCGTCGACGTCGGCGTCAAGGAGGACCTGCCGGCGCTCCAGGGCGTGCGCTCCGCGCGCGTCGCCAAGGGCACGCGCAACATGGTCAAGGGGCCAGCGATGACCCGCGACGAGACCGTGAAGGCGCTGGAGGTCGGGATCGCGATCGCCGACGAGCTGGCGCGCGACGGGGTGACGCTCATCGGGCTCGGCGAGATGGGGATCGCCAACTCCACCCCGGCGAGCGCGCTGACGGCCGCCTGGACCGGCCGCCCGCCGTCCGAGCTGACGGGACGCGGGACGGGCATCGACGACAAGGCCCTCGCCAACAAGGTCTCCGTCATCGAGAGGGCCCTCCGGCTCCACGCCGGCGCGACGGACCCGATCGACGTGCTGGCGCGCCTCGGCGGGCTCGAGATCGCGGGGCTCGCTGGCGTTGTCCTCGGCGCGGCCGCGCGCTCGGTCCCGGTCCTGACCGACGGCGTGATCGCCACCGCCGGGGCGCTCGCCGCCGCGCGGATCTGCCCGGCCGCCGCAGGCGCCATCCTCGCCTCGCACCGCTCCGTCGAGGTGGGACACCGGGTCCAGCTGGAGGCGCTCGGCAAGAAGCCGCTCTTCGACTTCGATCTCCGGCTCGGCGAGGGGACCGGCGCGGCGCTGGCGATGGGGATCGTGGACGCGAGCGTCCGGATCCTCCGCGAGATGGCCAGCTTCGAGGACGCCGGCGTCAGCGGCCAGGAGCGGTAGCGCCGCTCACCTCGCGCCCAGCGCCTCCCGGAAGGTTCGATAGCGGAGCGAGACCCCCAGCGCCCGCGCGATGGCCGAGCCGTCCACGCGCCGGGAGCCCGGGGGGTCCTGCCGATCACGCGGCGGCGCCCACACCTTCTCCGACCACGCAGCGAGGAGCTCGCGACCGCTCGCGGGCTCCTCGTCGGCGGCAGGCCACGCGCCCTGGACGTCGCCCGCCAGCCCCGCCACCGCCAGCGCCGCGAGGTCGTCGGCGTGGATCCGCGAGACGACCGCGTCCAGTGACCGCGCGTGGGTGAAGCGCGGCTGCTCCTCGGCGAGGAGTCCCCTCCCCGGGCCGTAGATCGCGGCCGCTCGCAGGACGAGCGACGACCACGCCCCC
>JBAVTL010000168.1:0-4816 GCA_049696175.1 Anaeromyxobacteraceae bacterium | reverse complement strand
TGGGTCAAGCGCTTCACCTGGGTGAAACGATCCGTCCGCCGGAGGCGGCGCCTCTCGTCCCTCCACCTGCGCTCCCTGCGCCGGCCCCTGCGCCCCGCTCCTCGACGGAGCCTCTGACCGCGGACCTGCGCCGGCTCCACGTGACCGTCTCCAAGCGGTTCACCAGGGGAGGTGCCAGTTCAGGCTCGAGAGCGGCCAGCTCCGCTTTCGGAACGGAGAGTGCGGGGGAGAGGCTGGGTGAGGGTGGCTTCACGTACCGTCACGCGGCCCCCATCGGCATGGAGCTGGGCGCGTTCTCCCCCAACGGGTTGGGGGAGAAGGGCGAATCCAGTGGCGACGCTGAACACCCTTACGGCGACGCGCTCCTAAGGTGAGTCTTCAGGCGAGCGGAGCGCGATGGTCGGACACCCGGACCTCTGGGGGCGGAGTCCGGGTTCCGGCCGTCCACCAGTGCAGCACGCCGCCGAGCGCCAAGGCGGGCAACCAGACCCAGAGCAGCTCCGAAGTCAGGACCGCCAGGCCTCGCTCCGAGAGCAGCCGCTTGACCCCGAACGGCGACACCCGGATCAGCTGGACCGGCGCGAAGATGCGGGCATCGGACCACGGCCAGAAGAGGGCGACCCCCAGCCCGCCCGTGGTCAGCGTGTCGAGGAGCCCGTGCGAGGCGGCGGCGACGAAGAGGAACCAGAGCGAGGTGGCAGGCGGGACGCGCCGCCGCAGCGCCCAGGCGCCGGCCAGCGCGAGCAGCGACGCGACGAGGAGGGAGTGGCTGAAGCCGCGGTGGCCGAAGGGCGCCGCGTACGGGACGCCGAGCCGGAAGGCGATGACGTCGAGGTCGGGCAGCAGCGCCCCGGCCACACCCGCGGCGAGCAGGGGGCGCGGGATCCGGGCCCGGCCGAGCCCCAGGCCGAGGGCGAGCGGAACGGCGGGGTGGGTGAGGAGGGTGGGCATGGCCGAGACGGGCTCGACTCTACTCCACCCCCTGGTGGATCTCCTGCGCGTGCGCGACCTCCAGCGGGCCTCTCGGCTCGACGCCCGCGCGCCGACGAGGAGGTGGGCCATCCACGGACGAGATCCTCCCGACGGGGATCTGACCGCGGCAGCGGTCACCGGGCATCCGTCAGGTCGCGAGCTGCGACAGGGCGGTGTCGATGACGACGACCTCCAGCCGGCCCTTCGTCGCGTCCGAGAGCTTCGGGAAGTGGAACGAGATCCGGGCGGAGCCGGGCTGGGGCCTCACCTCGTCCGCGATCACGGTCGTCTCCACGGGGTCGCCGTCCGGCAGCTTCAGCTTGCAGACGAACTCGTCGCCGATCCGCGGCGCCTTGGGCAGGATCGCGGCGAAGCCGGCCACGCCGACGTCGACCGTCGTGACCCGCAGCAGGGTCACTGGCGACTCGAGCTCGACCTGTAGCGCGCGGGCGACGCGCAGCGTGTGGCGCGGCAGCTCACCGGGCTTGAGCGGGAGCCGCTGCGCAGTGATGAGCGCGCGCGCGAACTCGTCGCAGGCGGTCCTGTAGTCGGCGAGGTCCTCTGGGGTGAGGGTGCCCTTCTTCGCCTCGGCGTGGAGTTGCCGGAACTGCCGGATCCAGTCTGAGAAGCTCATGTCGGCTCGTGGGTTGGTCCTGATGGGGAAGGCTCAGTTCCAGGTGCCCGTGACGTTCCCCTCGGGCGGGCAGAGTTGGCAGTTGACGCCCACCGTGTTCCAGAGGGCCTGGCCGGCGATGGAGTCGGAGTAGCACCAGATCGCGCACGAGTTGGCTGTCTGGCGCGCGATGCACGCGCCGGCGCAGCCGGCGACGGTGAGCTTCGTTGCCGAGGAGTTCCAGGAGTCGGCCGCCAGCGTGGCGCTCGCGAGGGAGTATGTCCCGAGCGGGTCACAGCTGAAGTAGTTGCCCCCAAGCCCGTTGGAGTGCTTCACCGCGCAAACATCGCCGCAGCACTTCGACGCCTCGCAGCAGCTCTCCACTGTCGTTCCGCAGGAGTAGGGCGCTGTCGCCGGACAGGCGCACGCGCCGGAGGCGCAGGTGGCGCCGGTGGACTGGACGCAGGAGGTCCCGCACGCGCCGCAGTGGGCCGGGTCGCTGGCCAGGTTCGCGCAGCGCGGCCACATCCCCGCGCACTCGGTAGCCCCTGCGGCGGTGTCGCAGGCGCAGGTCCCCGCCGAGCAGCTCCCCAGCCCGCAGGGCTGCTCGCAGCCGCCGCAGTTGTTCGCGTCGGTGAGCGTGTCGACGCACAGCCCCTTGCAGCGCGTCTCACCGGTCGGGCAGGGCTCCTGGGGGCAGCCGAGGAGGAGGGCGGTCGCCGCGATCAGGGCGGCGGCGGGAAGAGAGTGGGGGGCGGGCGGCATGCGCTGACGGTAGCGCATCCGTTCCAGACAGGGTGGCGAATCGGGGCGTCGCTGAACGCGGGCGCGCCCCCTGCTACATTCAGCCGGTGCCCTTCGACCTGAAGACCGAGTACCAGCCGACCGGGGACCAGCCGCGCGCCATCGGTGAGCTGGTGGCCGGCCTGGCGCGGGGAGACAAGCACCAGGTCCTGCTCGGCGTGACCGGGTCGGGGAAGACCTTCACCGTCGCCAACGTCGTCGCGCAGGTGAAGCGGCCGACGCTGGTCATCGCCCACAACAAGACGCTGGCGGCGCAGCTCTACGGTGAGTTCAAGGAGCTCTTCCCGACGGCGGCGGTCCACTACTTCGTCAGCTACTACGACTACTACCAGCCGGAGGCGTACGTCCCGACGACCGACACCTTCATCGAGAAGGACAGCTCGATCAACGACGAGATCGACCGGATGCGCCACGCGGCGACGCACGCGCTGCTGACCCGCAACGACGTCCTCATCGTCGCCTCGGTCTCCTGCATCTACGGCCTCGGCACCGCCGAGGCCTACTACGGCCTCCTCCAGCGGCTGGAGAAGGGGAAGGAGTTCGTCCGCGATCGGTTCATCCGCTCGCTGATCGACATCCAGTACGAGCGGAACGACGTGGACTTCCACCGCGGCACCTTCCGCGTCCGCGGCGACACCATCGAGGTCTTCCCGCCGTACGAGGAGGAGCGGGCGATCCGGATCGAGTTCTTCGGGGACGTGGTGGACCGGCTCACCGAGTTCGACCCGCTCCGCGGCCAGGTGCTCGCGGAGCTCGACAAGGTCGCCATCTTCCCCAACAGCCACTACGTCTCCGCGCCGGAGACGCGGAAGATCGCCATCGCCGGGATCCGCGACGAGCTGCGCGTGCGGCTCGGCCAGCTCACCTCGCAGAACAAGCTGGTGGAGGCGCAGCGGCTCGAGCAGCGGACCCAGTTCGATCTCGAGATGCTGGAGCAGATGGGGTTCTGCTCGGGGATCGAGAACTACTCGCGCTGGCTCTCGGGGCGGAAGGCTGGGGATCCGCCGCCGTGCCTCCTCGACTACTTCCCGAAGGGCTGGCTCCTCGTCATCGACGAGTCGCACCAGACCGTCTCGCAGATCGGCGCCATGTACAAGGGCGACCGCTCGCGCAAGGAGACGCTGGTCGAGTTCGGCTTCAGGCTGCCGTCGGCGCTCGACAACCGGCCGCTCCGCTTCGACGAGTTCGAGGCGCTGGTGCCGCAGGGGATCTACGTCTCCGCGACGCCGGCCGAGTACGAGCTGCAGAAGGCGGGGGGCGTCGTCGTGGAGCAGATCATCCGCCCCACCGGCCTCACCGACCCGGTGATCGAGGTGCGGCCGGTCTCCTCGCAGGTGGACGATCTCCTGGCCGAGATCCGGAGGCGGGTGGAGGGGGGCGAGCGGGTCCTCGTCACGACGCTCACCAAGCGCATGGCGGAGGACCTGACCGAGTACTACACCGACGTCGGCGTCCGCTGCCGCTACCTCCACTCCGACATCGAGACGCTGGAGCGGAGCGCGCTCCTGCGGGATCTCCGCAAGGGGGAGTTCGACGTCCTCGTCGGGATCAATCTATTGAGAGAGGGGCTCGACCTGCCGGAGGTGTCGCTGGTCGCCATCCTCGACGCCGACAAGGAGGGGTTCCTCCGCTCCGCGGTCTCGCTCATCCAGACCACGGGTCGCGCGGCGCGCCACGTGAACGGCACCGTGATCATGTACGCGGATCGCGTGACCGACTCCATGAAGCGGGCCATCGCCGAGACCGACCGCCGGCGCGAGATCCAGCGGCGCTACAACGAGGAGCACGGGATCACGCCGCAGTCGGTCAAGCGGAACATCACCGACCTCGGGATGGCCGTGAGTGAGGCCGACTACCTGACGGTCCCGATCGCCGCCGAAGGCGGCGTGGAGTACCAGCCGGAGGAGCTGCCGAGGATCGTCGCCGAGCTGGAGCTGCAGATGCGCGAGGCGGCGGCGGCGATGGAGTTCGAGCGGGCGGCCGAGCTGCGCGATCGGCTCCTGGCGCTCAAGGAGCTGGAGCTGGGGCTGCCGGCGAAGGCGGTTGGGGTGAAGGGAGTCCTCGGCAGCGGCGCGGTCGGGCCTCCCGGGAGGCGGGCGGCGCAGCGGCGGACCGACGCCGGCCGCCCGGGGATGAAGAAGCGGCGGCGGTAGCCGCCCCCGTCACCGCGGCGAGCCGTCCGGGACCGGACCGATCGTGGTCCGCAGGTCGTCGATGATCCTCCGGAGCCGCCCCGTCCCATCGATCGACCGGGCGACGACGTCGCGGAGCCCGTCGGCGCGCGGGTCCGAAGGGGAGAGGATCGCCGGGAGCACGGCGCCGAGCTGCTGGAGGTTGGCCGAGACGTCCGAGAGGGGCGCGTCGAGCTCGTGCGCGACGCCGGCCGCGAGCGTCCGGATGGCGACGAGCCGGTCGGCGAGCGCGAGC
>JBAVTL010000167.1:0-2659 GCA_049696175.1 Anaeromyxobacteraceae bacterium | reverse complement strand
GGTCACGGCCGACGCGGAGGCGCTGCCGTTCCCCGATCGGCGCTTCGACGCGGTCGTCTCCAGCTCCACCTTCCAGTGGCTGGCGCGGCTCGAGCCGGCGCTCGCGGAGGCCCGCCGCGTCCTCGCTCCTGGCGGGCGGCTCGTGCTCGCGCTCTTCGCCGAGCGGACGCTCTGCGAGCTGCGGGAGGCGTGGCTCGACGTCGCGGGCCCCGCGGGCGGTGCGCGAATGCACCGGTTCTTCAGGCGCGAGGAGGTGGCCGCGGCGCTCCGCGCGGCGGGGCTCACCTGCCTGGCGCTGGAGGAGGAGGAGGTCGTGGAGCGCCACCCCGACGCGCGCGCCGTCCTCCGCGCCGTCCGCGCCGTCGGGGCGGGAAACGCCGTGCCACGGACCGGAGCGGGCGGCCTGGGGGAGCGGAGGCTGACGCTCGCCTTGCTGGACCGCTACGATGGCACACATGGTGGGCCTGACGGCGTCCCGGCCACCTACCATGTGGTCTACGCGGTCGCCCAACGACCATCTCGATCGCCGTCGTCCTTGTGACCCCCCCGGGGGCGGGCTAACATCCCGCCAACTTGTCCGATAACGACGCGCAGCAATTCAATCCGCACCTCTTCGGGAAGTTCTTCCTGCTGCAGCGGCTTGCCATAGGCGGCATGGCCGAGATCTTCCGCGCGCGCGTGGTCGGGGCCGGCGGCTTCGAGAAGGAGCTGGTGGTGAAGCGGATCCTGCCCACCCGGGCAAAGGACGCCGGCTTCATCCGGATGCTCGTCAACGAGGCGAAGCTCACCGTCCAGCTGAACCACAACAACATCGCGCAGATCTACGAGTGCGGGATCATCGACGGCACCTACTTCATCTCGATGGAGCTGGTGAACGGCGTCTCGCTGAAGGACGTCATGTCCGGCATGCAGCGCGCCGGGCAGTCCCCGAGCCCCGAGGAGTCGATCTTCCTCATCCTGCAGCTGCTGCAGGGGCTCGACTACGCGCACAAGAAGACCGACTCCAGCGGCGCGCCGCTCCACATCGTCCACTGCGACGTCTCGCCGGACAACGCGCTCGTCTCCTTCGAAGGCGAGGTGAAGCTGCTCGACTTCGGCATCGCCCGCGCCGCGACCGGCCTCTCCAACTACAAGGAGGGGATGCTGATGGGGAAGCTCGGGTACGTCGCGCCCGAGCAGGCTTCCCTCGAGCAGTCGTGGGATCACCGGGTGGACATCTTCGCCGCGGGGATCCTGCTCTACGAGCTGCTCACCAAGCAGAAGCCCTTCCCCCGCGCGACCGACGTCGAGTCGCTGGTCGCCTCGCGCAAGGCGAAGGTCGTCCCGGCCACGACGGTGGACCCGCGCCTGCCGCGCGACATCGACGCGATCCTCTCCAAGGCGCTCGCGTACGACCCGGAGAAGCGCTACGCGGACGCCAAGAGCTTCTGCGACGCGCTGGTCGACGTCCTCTTCCCGACGCCGCACTCGCAGATCCAGGACCTGCTGGGCCGCCAGATGCAGTCGGTCTTCGCCGACAAGGTCCAGAAGCAACGGGCGGCCCGCGGACACGACCCGCTCGTGATGAAGGTCCTCTCCAACATCGCCGCGCAGCAGGCCGCGACGCAGTATGAGCAGATCTCGGGCGCCCCCGCGCTCACGCCGCGCCCCGCCCCCTCGCAGACGGGACCGATCTTCGACACGGACGAACCTCGCCAAGGGGCACGCAAGCCCCAGGCGCCGCGCCAGCGCGCGATCGTCCGGAAGGGACCGAGCCTCTTCGCGGCCGCGCTGGTCGGCCTCCTCTTCGCGGTCGGCGGCGCCGTGGGGCTCCACTTCGGCGAGATCCGGCTGCGCCCCGGGGTGGTGATCGTCACCTCCGAGCCACCCGGAGTGCCGGTGACGCTCGACGGGACTCCGACCGGGCACGTGACTCCCACCGCGATCGAGGGGGTCCAGCTATACCGCCCGCACGTGCTCCAGGTCGGCGAGAAGGGGATGAGGACCGCGAGCGAGACCCTCCAGCCGCGCTGGGGTGAGATGGTCCGCCGCGTCCACTTCAAGGTGCAGTCGACGATGGGTGCGCTCGTCATCGAGAGCGATCCGCCGGGCGCCGCGATCGTGCTGGACGACCGCGCCGTCGGGGAGACGCCGGTGACCGTGACGGGAGTGAAGCTGGACCTGCCGCACCGGTTCGACCTGTCGCTCCCGGGCTACGAGCTCGACCAGTTCGTCGTCCTGCCAGAGAAGGACGGCACCCGCTTCACCAGGAAGCTGCAGCCCAAGGGCTCGAAGCGCTGACCGGGGAGCGGAAGGGATGAAGCTCGTCATCGAGGACTCGGCCGGCACGCGCTCGACGGTGAACTTCACCGGCGACGAGATCACGATCGGCCGGGCCACGGAGGGGAACACGGTCAGGCTCCCCGAGCGGAACGTCTCCCGGCGCCACGCGCGCTTCGTGCGGCAGGGCACCACCGTCTCGGTCGAGGACCTCGGCAGCCTCGTCGGCACCCGCGTCAACGGCGAGGCGATCCAGGCGCGGCGGAAGCTGCGCGCCGGCGACGTGGTGGAGATCGGCGACTTCGACGTCGCCGTGCTCGACGACGCCGTCGTGGGGGAGGAGGGCGCTCCGCCGCCGCTGCCCGCGCCCGCGATCACGCCGGCGCGGGCGGTGGAGAAC
>JBAVTL010000166.1:0-1768 GCA_049696175.1 Anaeromyxobacteraceae bacterium | reverse complement strand
GTCGCGTGCCGCGGCCGGCGGGGACGCCAGGAGCGCCGCGGCCGCGGCGAGCCATGGCGCAGCGCGCTTCACGCGTGGAGCCCCTCGCCGCCTCCCCGGTCCTTCCCGATGTGCGGGAGGATCTCGTGGGGCGTCTCCGGGGTGTGCGGCTCGTCCCTCGCGACCACGCCGTCCACCAGCGTCACGACGCGGACGGCGTGGTCGACTACGCGGGGGTCGTGGGTGGAGAAGAGGAAGGTCATTCCTTGCCGATCGCGGAGGTCGCGCATCAGGTGCATCAGCGTCTCGGCGTTCTCGCCGTCGAGGTTCGCGGTCGGCTCGTCGGCGAGGACGAGGCGCGGCCTCGCCGCCACCGCGCGCGCCACCGCGACACGTTGCTGCTGGCCGCCGGAGAGCTCGGCCGGCCGCCGGTCGGCGAGCTCCGCGAGCCCCAGCTCCTCGAGGATCGCCGTCGCCCGCCTCCGGCGCTCCCCCCCCACGCCCTGCAGCTCCAGCACGAACTCGACGTTCTCCCGGGCGGTCAGGACCGGGACGAGGTTGTACGCCTGGAAGACGAAGCCGAGCGACCTGAGCCGGAGCTCGGCGCGCTCGCGGCGCGAGAGGGAGGCCAGGTCGTGCCCGAGCACGCGGAGGGAGCCGGCCGTCGGCAGGTCCAGAGCGCCGGCGAGGTTCAGGAAGGTCGTCTTGCCGCTGCCCGAGGGCCCGACGAGGGCGAGGAAGTCGCCCGTCCGGATCTCGAGATCGACGTCCCGCAGGGCGCGCACCTCCGTCGCCCCGGCGCCGAAGGTCTTGGCCACGTCGCGCGCTTCGAGGATGAGGTCGCTCACTGGGCCACCCGCAGGGCCTGCGCCGGGTCGGTCCGCGCCGCGAACCAGGCCGGGTAGAGGGAGGCGAGGACCGTCGCGACGATCGCGACGAGGAACGCCTCCGGGAGGATCCAGGAGCCCATCGAGCCGTAGATGATCGGGTCGATCACCGTGCCGCCGAAGGCCATGCTGCGCCCGTACATGCTGGAGAGATCGAGGCCGCGGGTCGTGAGGAGCCAGACGAGCGGCCCCCCGACCGCCAGCCCCGCGAGCCCACCGACCAGCCCGAGGGCGAGCCCCTCGGCGAGGACGACGCGCACGAGCGCCGCGCCGCCCATGCCGAGGGCGGAGAGGACGGCGAACTCCCGCCGCCGCTCGAGCACCGACGCGAGCTGCGCGCTCGCGACGCCGATCAGCACGACCAGCATGATGATCCCGGTCACCAGGCGGGAGGTCTGGTTCTCCTGCTCGGCGTGGCCCACGAGGTCGGGCACCAGCTCCGGCCAGGTGAGGACCTCGTCCGTGCCGGCGAGCCGCCCCATCAGCGCGCCGCGCGCCGCCTCGTAGCCGCGCCAGTCCGAGAGGAGCAGCGTCACCTCGCCGAGGCCGGCGACGGCGGTCAGCCGCTCGACGTCCGCGAGGGGCGCGTGGCTGATCATGAGGTCGACCTCCTCCGTGCCGGTCTCGACGATCCCGGCGATCCGGAGCATCGCGCTCTCCACCTGGCCGCCGCGCCCGACGGTGGTGGCGAGGAGCTCGTCGTCCAGCGCGACGGCGAGCTGGTCGGCGATGGCCCGCCCGATCACGATTGTCCCGACGTCGCCCTCCTGGAGCCAGCGCCCCTCCGTCACCTTCCGCGCGTACCGGAAGGCGCGCAGCTCGGCGTCCGGGTCGACCCCGACCAGCTCCACGGGCACGACGTGCGTCCCCATGGCGAGGAGGGCCTGCGCCCGGACCCGCGG
>JBAVTL010000165.1:0-3099 GCA_049696175.1 Anaeromyxobacteraceae bacterium | reverse complement strand
GGGAGAAGGTGAGCTCGGCGCCCGCGATGCCGGCGCCGGAGAGCGCGTCCACGACCGTCCCCTCCAGCGCGGAGGCCGAGGGTTCCACCTCGCTCCCGGGCTTCGGCCCGACCGCTCGCGCGTCGCTCGCCCGCCCCGCCGGGATCGGCCCCGCCGTCACGCCATCGGCCGGCGTCTCCGTCCGCGTCGGGCCTCCGCCGGCAGGGCGAAGCGCCAGCCACGCCACGGCGGCGATCAGCATCAAGGCGGCGGCGGCGAGGGCACGGCGGGCGATCATTGGCGATTCTTCTACCGGTGGCAGGAGGGAATCATTCCGGACGGGGACAGCGCTTCCTTGGCACTACCCCCTACTGGGCCCTGCGACGGCGCTGGGAGACCACTAAGCTCATGAAGTCCTGGCTCCCGAGGGGCTCACCCAAGTGAACGACTACAAGTACGACCACCAGACAGTGCAGGGCTTCATCCTCTCCGCCATCTTCTGGGGGGTCGTCGGCATCCTCGTCGGCCTGCTCATCTCAGTCCAGATGTTCGCTCCGGCGCTGAACTTCGCCCCCTGGCTGACCTACGGCCGGCTCCGTCCGGTCCACACCAACGGGCTCGCCTTCGGCCTCGGCGTCGGGGCGATCTTCGGGCTCTCCTACTTCATCGTCATGCGGCTCACGAAGCGGCCGCTCCTCTTCCCGCGGCTCGCGCGGGTGCAGCTCTGGCTCTTCAACGCCACCATCGCGGCCGCGGCGCTGTCGCTCATGATGGGCTACACGCAGTCGCTCGAGTACGCCGAGCTGGAGTGGCCGCTCGACGTCGCCATCGTGGTCCTCTGGGTGATGTTCGCGGTGAACGTCTTCGGGACGGTCGTCAAGCGGCGCGAGGAGCAGATGTACGTCTCGCTCTGGTACGTCATCGCCACGGTGATCGCCGTCGCCGTCCTCTTCCTCGTGAACAACCTGGCGATCCCTGCCGGCCTCACCAAGAGCTACTCGATCTTCGCGGGGACCAACTCCGCCAACGTCCAGTGGTGGTACGGCCACAACGCGGTCGGCTTCGTCTTCACCACGCCGATCCTGGCGATGTTCTACTACTTCCTCCCGAAGTCGACCGGGCTGCCGATCTTCAGCCACCGGCTCTCGATCGTGGCGTTCTGGTCGCTCATCTTCGGGTACCTCTGGACCGGCGCGCACCACCTCGTCTACACGCCGCTGCCCGACTGGATCCAGACGCTCGGCATCGTCTTCACCCTCTTCCTGATCGCGCCGAGCTGGGGCTCCGTGGTGAACGGCTTCTACACGGTCGGCCAGGACTGGAAGGTCGTCCGGGGAAACTACCTCACCAAGTTCTTCCTCCTCGGGATCACCTTCTACGGGCTCCAGACGGTGCAGGGGCCGACGCAGGCGCTCCGCGTCGTCTCGCAGCTCATCCACTACACCGACTGGGTCCCCGGCCACGTCCACATGGGGACGATGGGCTGGGTGACGCTGACCATCTGCGCGTCGGTCTACTACGTCATCCCGAAGATCTGGGAGACGGAGATCTACTCGGAGAAGCTCGCCGACGTGCACTTCTGGCTGGTGCTCGTCGGGCAGCTCCTCTTCTCGGTGACGATGTGGATCACCGGGATCCGCCAGGGCTGGCTCTGGAAGGCGACCGGCGCCGACGGGAAGCTGGTCCACCAGAACTTCATCGAGACGCTCACCGGGAACTACCCGTACTGGCACGTCCGCTCGCTCGCGGGGGTCATCTTCACGGCCGGCATGCTGGTCTTCGTCTACAACGTGCTGATGACCATCGCGAAGGGGAAGGCGCTCGCGGCGAAGGGCGGCGCGCAGCCGGCCCCCGCGACGGCCTAGGGGGAGACGACATGGCCGGCGCGATCTACAGGAAGCCGGTCGCCTTCGCCCTCATGGCGACGGTGACCATCCTCATCGGGACGTTCGCCACGATGGTCCTCCCGATGTTCCGGGCGGAGCTGCACGTGAAGGTCTCCCCGGACATGGCGCCGCTCGGTGCCCTGGAGCTCGCCGGGCGCGACATCTACCAGCGCGAGGGCTGCGTCAACTGCCACACGCAGACGGTGCGGCCGCTCCCGTCCGAGGTGGCCCGCTACTACAAGGGCGATCCCGCCAAGCCCGTGTCGGCGAAGTACTCCCTCGCCGGGGAGTTCGCCTACGACCACCCGTTCCTCTGGGGCTCGAAGCGCACCGGCCCGGACCTCGCGTTCGAGGGCTGGATCAAGCCCAGCGCCTCCTGGCAGGCCGCCCACTTCCGCGACCCGCAGGCGAAGGTGCCGAGGTCCAACATGCCCTCCTACGCCTTCATCGAGAAGGCGCTCCTCGACCCGGCGGACGTGGCGTCGCACATGCGCGCGCTCGCGAAGGTCGGCGTGCCGTACACGGGGGAGCTGATCGCGGCGCAGACCGCGGCGCTCGCCGGCAAGACGGAGCTGGACGCCCTGGTCGCCTACACCCTCTCGCTCGGCCGGTACGTCGACCGCTCCGCGGGCGGCGTCCAGTACGATCCCGAGGAGACGAACCCGCTCGGGAACGACGTCGCGGCGGTGAGGCACGGGAGCGAGCTCTACGCCGCGAACTGCGCCGCGTGCCACGCCGACGAGGCGGAGGGGACGGAAGGGGTCGCGCCGAGCCTCGTCGACGCCCGCTTCCTGGAGCAGGACGGCGACCTGCCAGACGCCGCCTACCGCGCCATGATCAAGGGGGGCAGCGACGTGAAGCAGCTGCTCGGCAGGCCCGGCTTCAAGGACGGCGGGATGCCCGCCTTCGGCGACCTGTCCGACGACGACGTCTGGTCGATCGTCGCCTGGGTACGCCAGCAGGCGCACCACGAGAAGGCGGAGGGCCACCCGCTGGCGCCGGCCTCCGCGCCAGCCGCGGGAACGGGAGGGAAGTGACCATGGCCAACGACGACCTCGACGACCTGACGAAGTTCGAATCGAAGGAGACGTCGCACGTCATCCCCACCGGCTACCTGATCCTCTACTTCGGTCTCATCCTCTTCGGGATCTGGTACCTGTGGGCCTACAGCCCGTGGGGGAGCGGCTGGAGCCAGGCGAAGGAGCTAGAGGGGACCTCCTCGGCCGGCGCGAAC
>JBAVTL010000164.1:0-1559 GCA_049696175.1 Anaeromyxobacteraceae bacterium | reverse complement strand
CCGGGTGCGCCACCCCGACCTGGCCGGACCACCTCGCCGGCGCCGGGCGGCCGAAGGACAAGGTGATCCTGGTCGGCTCCTTCGTCACCGTTCCACCGATCACGCAGCGCGGGGTCCGGACGCCGATGGGCCCCTCCGCCTCGGGCGAGCCGCAGGGCGGCGTCGTCTTCGTCGGGAAGATGGCGGGGAACGCGGCGGCCGTCTTCACCGGCGACCTCTCAGAACCCTGGCGCGCCGACACGGCAGGGTTCCCGGTCTCGAAATACGACTGGGCCTGGTTCCCGATGGGCGGCCACTTCTTCGTCGAGGTGCCGCGGCAGGCGAGGATCTACCTGCGGGGCGTCATCTACATGACCGACGGTGGCAGCAGCCGCTTCGAGCTCCCGGCCTCCATCGACCTCGCCCCCGGGGACGAGATCGTCTACGTCGGCGAGCTGCGCGTGGTCAGGACCGGCGAGCGCCGGACGCTCTACAACGACCGGCTGGCCGAGGCGCGCCGGGCGGCGGAGGCGGCCGGCCATCGCAACCTCCTGGCCGCGCGCTGGCGAACGAGCCTGCCACACCCGATCGACGCGCCACGCGCCCCGGGGCGGGCTCAGTGAAGCCCTGCGTCGTCCACCTCGCGCTCGGCTTCCTGGCCGGCGGCTGAGGTCGGATCTATTTACCCTCACTATTCTGCTCACATACTCGTCCACCTTCCACTGTAGACGACCTGATTACAGTAGCTTGCACTGATCGTTTCGTTTCATGTATCGTTTCACGTCATGGCGACCCCCAGGGACCTCCTGACCGAGTTGGCGGTCCTCGGAGTCGCGCAACCGGCGACGCTGCGCGCGGCGCTCCGCGTCTCTCCAGCGACGCTCTCCCGGCTGATCGCCGCCGCGGGGGAGGACGTCTACCGCTTCGGCAAGACGCGATCGCTTCGGTACGCCAGGACCCGAAGCATCGAAGGGCTGGGGCGACGGGTGCCCGCGTTCCGCATCGACGAGGCGGGAGTCCCCGCGCCTGCAGGGACGATCCAGCTCCTGTCGGGGTCGCGCGTCGCCTGGGAGGATCTCCGAGGAGCGTCCCGCGTCTACGAGGGGCTGCCGCCCGCGCTCGTGGACATGGCGCCCCAAGGATACCTCGGCCGAGGGTTCCCGCAGCGGTTCCCCGAGCTTCGCCTGCCCCAGCGGATCGACGACTGGACCGACGATCACCGCCTGATCGCCCTCGGCCGGCGCGGCGAGGACTGCGTCGGCAACCTCGTCGTCGGGAGCGAGTCGCTGGAGCGCTTCCTGCGCCCCGCGCGAGGCGAGGTGGATCAGGCCGACTACCAGGCCCTTGCCAGGGCTTCGGCCGCTGACCTCGCCGGCTCGTCCGCCGGCGGAGAGCGCCCCAAGTTCGGCGCGCTCCGGCGCGAGCAGCAGGTGCTGGTCAAGTTCCAGCCGCTGGATGTCGACGCGGCGGCGCGGCGCTGGCGTGACCTGCTCTGGTGCGAGTGGAAGGCGCTCGAGACCGTCGCCGCGGCCGGCCGGCCCGCGGCGAGGGCGGCGCTGCTGGACGCGGACGGGTGGCGA
>JBAVTL010000163.1:0-1944 GCA_049696175.1 Anaeromyxobacteraceae bacterium | reverse complement strand
TCTCAGCCCGCGTCCCGGATCATCGTCCCCGACCGCCGGGTCGCGCAGCCACCGCCGCCGGGCGTCCGGGTCATCACGAGCTCCGGCTACATCGACACGTCGCGCGGCGACGTCGGGCAGCTGGCTGGGGGGGGGGACGAGGACCGGCCCGGCACCCCGGAGCGGATCCTCTCCGGGAGGACGCCGGGGCCGCCGGTGGCGATCGTCTCCCGCCCGCCGCCGAAGCCAGAGGCGCCGCTCCTGAACCGGCGCCAGTTCGAGCTGGAGCGCCAGCGCCTCCTGCGCGAGTTCGGCAACGCGAAGGACAACCCGGGATCCCACGCCTGCGAGGGCTGCCGCCAGTGCGCCTCCTGCATGTTCTGCGAGGACTGCGCTGAGTGCTACCGCTGCACGCACTGCAAGGGCTGCCGCAGCTCGGCCCACCTCACCCACTGCACGAACTGCACCGGCTGCAACGACAGCGCCTACTGCGTCGCGAGCGAGAACTGCTCCCGCTCCAACTACCTCGTCCTCTGCCGCTCCTGCTCGGAGTGCACCTACTGCTTCGGCTGCGTCGGGCTCGCGAAGGCCGACTTCCACATCCTCAACGTGAAGTACGGCCGGTCCGAGTTCTTCCGGATCACGAAGGCGCTGCGCGCCGAGATGGGGCTGCCGGAGTAGGGACGTGCTCGCCGTCGCCATCGCCCTCCTCGCCGCGACGCCGGCGGCATCGCTGGAGCTCCGCCCAGAGAGGGCGAAGCCCGGCGACGCCGTCCTCCTCCTCGCCGCCGGCACCGACGCGGCGCCGGTCGCGTCGGTAGGGGGACGCCCAGTCCGCTTCTGGCGCACGGCGGGGGGCTGGCGGGGGATCGCCGGCCTCTCGGCGGAGCAGGCGACCGGCCCGCTCGTCGTCACCGCGCGCGCAGCCGAGGACGCGTTCGAGGGCACGCTCCTCGTGATCGACCCAGCCTTCCCCTCCCGTGCGCTCAAGGTGCCGCCGAGGTTCGTGAGGCCGCCGGCCTCGGTGCGCAGGCGGATCGCCGCAGACCGGCGCGCGTTCGACGCCGCCATGTCACGCCCCTTCGCGCCGCCGCGCGGCGAGGCCCCCTTCGCCTGGCCGCTCGTCGCGGAGAAGACGGGCCGCTACGGCGACCGGCGCACCTTCAACGGCAGGCAGCAGAGCCAGCACTACGGCCTCGACCTCGACGCCGCGTTGGGGACGCCGGTGCTCGCCGCCAACGACGGCGTGGTCGTGATGGCGCGCGACAACTACTACGCGGGGCTCACGGTGCTCCTCTGGCACGGGGCCGACCTCTACTCGGCCTACTTCCACCTCTCCCGCGCCGACGTGAAGGTGGGCGGGGTGGTGGCGCGCGGGCAGCTGATAGGCCTGTCCGGAGGGAGCGGCAGGGCGACCGGACCCCACCTCCACTGGGGAGTGAAGGTGGGCGGCCGGTGGGTCGATCCCGAGTCGGTGCTGCGGCTGGGCGCGTTCGCGGGGCCCCTCCGCTAGGCAGGCGGTCGGCTCGCACCTCGCGTGAAGCGGTCCATGAGCTCGTCGCCGTAGACGCGCCTCGCCGCGAGGAGATTATGGGCCGCGCAGGCTAGCCGAGTGTTACTGACAGTAGACTCGCCGCCCAGGGCGAACGGGTGGACGTGATCGAACTGAAGGCGGTGAGTAGAGCCGCAGACCTCGCCGCTCTCAAGCCTGAACTGGCACCGCCCTTGGTCGCGGATCCAGACCTCCCGCCTCACCGCCGCGGGGATGTGGCGGGAGCGGGGAGATTCGGGGGGAGCGGCTGCTTCGATGGCAGCGTCTCTCGACTGCGTAACGGCCCGCTCGGCCTTCGGCCTCGTGCTGGGCCTCGTGCTGAGCCCCTTCCGCTTTGCCGCCCGCTCGATGAGGAGGTCGAGCCCCGCCTCCAGGATCGCCTCCACGTCCGCGCCCGGGTGGGAGTGGGAGAG
>JBAVTL010000162.1:0-5095 GCA_049696175.1 Anaeromyxobacteraceae bacterium | reverse complement strand
CGCGAGGGCGATGGCGCGGGCGCGGCCGGCCGGGAGGCGGCAGCGCTGCGCGAGGGCGTCGAGGATCTCGGGCCAGCCGAGCTCTTCCAGGGTGCGTGCGTGGGTCATGTCCGGTGCCTGTGCGCGTCACTACCCCGTCCCGCGCCGGCGCGCCACAGGCGCCACCTTCCCCTACAGCGGCGGCGGTGGTGCTACTTCGTGGTTGCCTCTCCGTGTACCACGCGCACGGGATCCCGAAACGCGAGGCGGTCCGCTAGGGTGCAATCGATGATGGCCATCTCCCACCTGCAGTGCCCGCACTGCGAGGCGCAGCTCACCGCGACCGACGTCCTCGACGCCTGCTCGGTCTCGGTGGCCGACAGCGGGCTCGTCCGGCTGCAGTGCCCCCACTGCGGCGCGGCGGCTGCCGCCAGGCTCGCGGATGGCCGGCTGGAGCTGGGCCTGCAGTCGGTCCCGGGGAGCGGCGCCTTCCAGGTGACGACGGCGCTCTCGGAGCCCGATCTCTATGTGCGGCGCGACGAGAGCTGGCTCGACTGCTGGTTCAGGAAGGTCTACCGACGCTATCCGGTCGGAGCATGACCGACGCGCGGGGCGCCCTGTAGTAACCTGCGCGGCGTGAAGAGCGGCCCCACGCGCGATGCCCCAGCCCCGGAGCTCGTCGCCCGCGCTGCCGCAGGAGACCCCGCGGCGCAGCGGGCGCTCTACGACGCGCACCGGCCGGACGTCTTCCGGGTGGCGCGCGGCTTCGGCGGGCTCGATCCTGACGACGTGGACGACGTGGTCCAGGAGACCTTCGTCCGTGCATTCCGCTACATCGTCCGGCTGGAGCAGCACGGCCGCTTCCTCCCGTGGCTCCTCACCATCGCCCGGAACCGCGCGCTCAGCCGGCTCGCGCGGCGCAAGTCGGAGGCCACGACCGCGGCCGAGTTCGGCCGCGAGGCCGAGGTTCACCTGGACTCCGAAGCTGGGCCAACCGATCACGAAGCTGAGGTGGAGCTGGAGTTGGAGCTGAACGTGGTGCGCAAGGTGATCGCGTCGCTCCCCGAAGGGGCGGAGAAAGAGACGGTGCAGCTCTTCTACGTGGAGGGGAACCTCTCGGCGCGCGAGATCGCCGAGCGGCTCGGCGTCGGCAAGAGCGCGATCACCATGCGACTGGAGAGATTCCGCGCAAAGGTGAAGAAACGGATCCTCGCGGAGGTGGCCAGATTGCGCGGCGAGGGGTCGATATGACGATGCACCTGGACGCGAAGAGCCTTGCGGGTTTGATGAACGGAACGCTTGCCCCTGATGAGGCGCGTGCGCTTTCCGCGCACCTCGACGGCGACTGTGAGCGGTGTGAGTCCTTCCTCGCGTCGCAAATGAACGTTGACGCACTGGATGGCGCGGTCGATGCGGCGATCGCCCGGGAGCTGCCGGCGGATGCCGGGGCGGGGAACGACCTGGAGTTCGAGAAGATCGCTCGGAGACTGCGCGGGGCTCGGCCGTGGTCGCGCCGCATCCTCTTCTCCTCCGCCATCGCGGCGTCGGTCCTGGTGGCCGGCGTCGCCGGGCTCGTCGTCTCGGTCACTCGCGGGTCACACGTTCACGACCAGAGGTGGGACGGAACGAAGGGGCTGACGGCTCGCGCCATCCCAGTGAGGCTCCGGTTCCTGGAGGTGGGGCCGGATCGCCGAATCGAGAAGGGGATCTCCGGCGAGGCGGTCGACGCGGAGGCGAGCATCCTCTTCGAGGTGGAGGCGGCTCGCGCGGCCTTCGCGGCCATCGCCCGCGTGGCGCCGGACGGAACCGCAGAGCTGATCTGGCGTGAGCGCGTCGGCGCGGGCCGGACGCAGGTCTCGATCGGTGGCAGGCCGGCGGCGTATCCGTTGAGCGGGCTTCACGGGCCGCAGCGCTTCATCCTCGTAGCCAGCGAAGCCGCGCTCGACGACCCTCACGTCCTGAACGCTGGCCGGGCGCTCGCTCCGCCCGCGTGGATCGGCGCCGACGATCCCGCGCTGAACGGCCTCTCCATGGACGTCGTCGAACTTTCGGTTCGCTGACCCTTACGGGGTATGCGATCGGGGCTCGAAACCGCCTACAAATACCCACTTGGTATGCGCCTTTCGTGGCGACGAATCGGCCTCACGGCGGCCTCACTGACCGCGCTCCTCGCCGCCTGCGCCGCGCCGCAAGCCGAGAAGGGCGGGCTCGTCCCTCTCGATCTCACCTCGGAGCGGGTCGCGAAGGAACACGCTCCCCGGCGCATCGCGCTCCTCGTAGGCATCCAGAAGTTCGACGACGATCGCTGGCGCCCGCTGCGCTTTCCACAGGCCGACGCCCGCGCGCTCGCTGGCGTGCTCGGTGAACGGGCCGCCGGCAACTTCGACGAGGTGGAGGTGCTCGCGGCGAACGCCAGCCTCGACGAGCTCCGCGCCGCCCTCCGCCGCCTCGCGGAGCGCGATCGGGACGAGCGCGACACGGTCGTCCTCTATGTCTCCTCGCACGGGACGCTCGCGCGTGACGGGCAGGGGGAGCTGCGGCGCTACCTGGTGACGCGGGAGACCCGCGTCGACCGCGTCGCCGAGACCGCGCTGTCGATGGACGAGCTGAAGGCCGAGTTCGAGCGGCTTCGCTCGCGCCGCAAGGTGCTCATCCTCGCCGCCTGCCACTCCGGCGGCGGGAAGTCCCTCCTCCCGGAGGACCTGCGGGCCGAGCTGAGGAGGACCAAGGCCGGCTTCTTCGTCCGCCCCATCGAGGAGGTGAGCCGCGCGAGCGTGGTGCTCGCCGCGGCCGACTGGGGCGAGACCGCCCGCGAGGACGAGCGGCTCGGCAACGACATCTACACCCACTTCCTCGTCGAGGCGCTCAAGCTCGGCGTGGACCGGAACGGCGACGGCGCCGTGACCGTCTCCGAGGCGCACGACTACGCGCGCCGGATGACCTACGAGTACACCGGCGGGAAGCAGCGCCCCGCCGCGGAGACCTCTGAGGTCGGGGCCGATCCGATCGTCCTCGCGGGGAAGGTGAGGCGCGCCGGGCGCCCGGAGCTCTTCAGCTACTCGAGGCGGCTCGACGGCTTCACGGTCCGCGTGGACGGCAAGCCTCTCACCGAGCTTCCGGGTGGGGTGGCGCTCGACGCCGGCCGGCACCACGTCCAGCTCGCCAAGGGCGGGGCGGAGCCGCTGCTCGACACCTCGGTGGACCTCGGCCCGGGAGAGCGGCTGGACGTCGAGGGCTTGAGGGTCCGCGCCTCCGGGCGAACCCAGTTCGCCCCGCGCGTCGCCGTGCTCGGCTTCGTCGACCGCCGCAGCCGGGACCAGATCCTCGGGACCGTGCCCGGCGCGGGCGCGGTGATGACCCTCCGCGAGTGGCCGGTCGCGGGGATGGACCTTCGCTTCGACGCGGTCACCGCGTCGGGCCGCTCCGCGCTCTCGATCCCTGGCGGCCCCGACAGCGTCCGGTTCGACGCGTTCACTGCCGGTGTCTCGCTCCCCTGGCGGGTGAGCGGCGAGTGGCTCGGCGGCGTCGAGCTGTTGGCTGGCCCGCGCCTCTCGGCGCTCTGGATCCGGCGTCGCTTCGACGCCGCCAACTACCCGGCCGCGCCGCAGAGCTACCTGACGATGACGCCCGGGATGATGTTCGGCCTCGAGCTGCCCATCTCTCGCCGGTTCAGCCTCGGCGCCGAGGTGCACGTGGATTGGGCGCTGATCAGGGTCGACGGGAACAATCGTTCGAGCGCCCTCGCCGAGGGGTTGTTCGGACTGGGGTGGCGGATCTAGAAGAGCGTGGCCGCGCGGCTTCGCCGCAGGTCAAGCGTTTGACGCCGTCACGGAGCGACATGCGACCCACGAAAGCACACATTAGCATCTTGCCGCCACTCGTGGCGGTAATTGTGTGCGCGTGTGGTGGATTGGAGTCGCCGGTAGGTGCCGTGACGGGCCGAATCGTCGGGGCGTCGGTCCCGGGTGCCTACGTCTATCCGCTCGGGCGCCCCGACCTGAAGGTCGATGTCCAGCCGGACGGCAGCTACCGTCTCGAGGCGGTCCCGACCGATCATCGATCCCTGGTCCTCTACGACGGCTTCCCGTCGCCGAACGGGCGCGCGGAGCTGGTCACTCTGGAGATCCGGGGGGGCAACGAGAACCCGGTCGCTGACAGGTACGGCGCCGGCGCGACCTCCGTCCCCTCGGGGCTCAAGCGGATGCCGCTCGCCGGGACGGTGCTTGCGGCTGCGATGCCCGACGGCGGCGCCACGCCGTGGCAGCCGCGCTTCGACCTTCCCGAGACGGTTCACTTCGGCATGACGCCTGCGACCGGCGGTGCCATCCCCGTCTTCCCGCTTCCGGCGGGCACCTACCAGCTGTCGGCGGCGCTCCCGGGCTTCACGCTGAGCGCGGTGGCGGTGACCGTCGCGGCCGGCATGACCTCTCCGGCGCCGGTTGCGCTTCCCATCGACCTGGCGGCGACGGCCCCCGGGTGCGGGTCGGTCCCCGCCGATGCCCCGTCACGTTGCGAGAACGGGCTCGTCTGCGAGCCGCTCGACGGCCGCTGCTACGAGTGCGTCGTGCCGGACGATCCACACTGCACGAGCGGTTGCGACGTGGCGACCCACCTCTGCAAGGCGCCGGCGGCGTCCGCGTCGACCTTCTGCTCGCCCTGCTCGTCGAGCACCGACTGTGGGTCGTCCCAGGTGCCGAACATGTACTGCCGCAAGTCGGATGACTCGACCACGGGCTACTGCACGAGGAGCGGCTGCAGCTCCGAGCCGGATTGTCCTGCCGGCTTCTTGTGCTCTGAGGGCATCTGCCGGCCCCCGAACGGCTGCGGAACCTGGATCCAGACGATGGGGGCCACCTGTTACTCCAGCTCGTCAAACTGCGCCTACGGGCTGAAGAACGGCTGGTGCCAGGGAGCGGGCGACGATCATCCGGGCACCTGCACGGCGTCGTGCCGCGCCGACGTCGACTGCCACGTGGGGACCGGCTTCAACTCGACCTACAACTGCAACCTCACCGCCTCCACGCCCTACTGCGGACCGTAGGCCGGTGGCGGGAGCCCGGGCTCGGCGGGGTCATCCTGGCGGCGGTTCCGCGGCGTGCGTGGGCCCGCCCGCCGC
>JBAVTL010000161.1:0-4169 GCA_049696175.1 Anaeromyxobacteraceae bacterium | reverse complement strand
CGCCCGCTGCTCCAGTCGTGGCGCGCGCTGACCGGGAACCGCCCCTACGTCCTGGCCGTCCTCGGCTACGCCGCCTACAGCTTCGCGACCGGCGCGTTCGCCTTCTGGATGCCGGCCTTCCTGGAGCGGACCCGCGGCGTGCCGCGCGCACAGGCGACCGTCCAGTTCGGCGCGGTGATCGTCCTGACCGGCCTCGCCGGCACGCTGATCGGAGGCTGGGTCGCCGACGCGCTGCGCAAGCGCCTCCCCAGCGCCGACCTCTGGGTCTCCGGCCTCTCCGCGCTCGCCGCCGCGCCGCTGGCGGTCGTCGCGCTGACGGCCGCCTCCCCGGCCGTCTGGTTCACCGCGCTGGTGGTCGGCCAGCTCTGCCTCTTCGCCTCCACCGGCCCCATCAACGACGTGATCGTGGCGGTCGTGCGGCCGTCCGAGCGGGCGACCGCGTCGGCGGTCTCGATCTTCGTCATGCACGCGATCGGAGACGTCCCCTCCCCGCCGCTCGTCGGCGCGCTCTCGGACCGGACCTCGCTCGGCGTCGCCATCCTGGTGGTCCCGGCGGCGATCCTGCTGGCGGGGATCCTGTGGACCTGGGGGGCGACCCGGCCGGCCCCGGCGCCCCCTGCGACCGCGTAGCCCACGCCTTTCGGTTAAGGGTAGGCTAGGTTCCCGCCGAACCGGAGGAGCGCCCCGTGAACCGTACGACCCACCTCGCCGCCGCCGCCGTTGCCCTCGTCGCCTTCACCGCCTGCGGCGGCTCCAGCAAGTCGAACAGCTCGCCACCGCCTCCGCCACCGCCTCCGAAGCCGGTGGTCGTGACGACGTTCCAGGCCGCCTCCACGCTCATCGGCCAGAAGGACTGGATCACCCCGCCCGCGGCGACCAACCCGTGCGCGGCCGGATCGCTCTACCGCCCTTACGGCGCGGCGGCGTGGACGGGCAGCACCCTCCTCGTCCCCGACACCTTCTCCGGGCGGCTGCTCGCGTTCAGCCCGATCCCTCCAGTCGAGAGCGAACCAGCCGCCATGCCCGCGGCCGCCTGGGCCATCGGCGAGCCCGACCTCGCGACCTGCAACGGCGCGTCGTCGGGGGTGACGCTCTACATCCCTCAGGCGCCGGCCGTCACCGGGACGAAGCTCGCAGTCGCGGACTCGGGCTACAATCAGGTCTTCGTCTACGCGACGATCCCCCTCGACTCGGGGGCGACAGCGAGCCGGATCACGGTGGGCGACGGCCTTGGCGCCTGCTCTCCGACGAGCCTCCTCGACCCGCGCGGCGCGGTCCTCACCACCGTGCACCTGATCGTCGCCGACACCGGCAACAACCGCGTGCTCGTCTTCGAGCCCGACGTCCACGACCTCTCCAAGTATGTGCTCAAGACCGTCCTCGGGCAGCACGACGACCTCACGACGGGGACCCTCTGCGCGGCCAACGACACCGACGGTAACGGCACCGCCGGGAACGACACCAGCCTCCTTCCGGACGCGCGGACGATGTACCAGCCGAAGGCGGTCTGGACCGACGGCACCCGGCTGATCGTCGCCGACTCCCTGAACAACCGGCTGCTCGTCTGGAACTCCTTCCCCACGGTGAGCGGCCAGGCGCCCGACGCGGTGGTCGGCCAGGCGAGCTTCACGGTGGCGGCCACGGGGACGGCGGCCGCGAACGAGCTCTTTGATCCCGAGTCGATCGCCTCGGACGGCACCAAGCTCTTCGTCGCCGACACCGGGAACAACCGGGTGGTGGTCTTCCCCTCGATCCCGTCCACGAACACCCCGGCCGCGACCATCGTGCTCGGGCAGGCCGACTTCGGGTGCTGGTCCCCGAACGACGACGGAAACGTGGCCGGGACCGCGTGCAACGGCGCGTCCGGCGCGGCCCCCTCCCAGCGGACGCTGTCCGACCCGACGGGCGTCGCCGTCGTGGACGGCCTCCTCACGATCACCGACACCGGCAACGATCGCGTGCTCATCTACCGCCCGCCGGCCCCGTAGCCCCGGAAGGCCGTCATGCGCCCCGAGGAGACCACGCTCGAGCGGCTGCTGCCGCTCTCCACGGATCTCGACCTGCGGCGCCGCTTCATGGTGCTGAAGGAGGCGATCCCCGGGAACCTGCGGTTCGGCATGCTCCTCGAGGAGCTGGACTGGCTGGCCCATGACACCGCCATCGCCTACGCGCGGCGGAGCCACGCCGAGCCTCGGGTCGTGACCGCGGCGCTCGACGAGATCGTGGTCCGGCACGTCGCTGACGTGACGCGCGACGTCCTCTGCCGGGCGCAGATCAACCACGTCGGGCGCACGTCGATGGAGGTCGGCATCCGGGTGGAGTCCGCTCCGGGCGGGGAGAACCTGGCGTCCTGCTACTTCACCATGGTGGCGCGCGACGGCGACGGCCCCGACGCGCGGAACCTCCCGGTCCCGGCGCTGGAGATCGAGGGCCCCACCGCGACGCTGAGGGCCGCCCACGCCGAGGAGCGGCGCGCGCTGCGGCGCACCGAGGAGGCGGTCGCCGAGCAGCCCCCGACCGCCGAGGAGTTCAGGCTCCTGCAGGAGCGCCACCGCGCGCAGACCGACCCCGCCTTCGCGGGGGCGCTCGCCCGGACGCTCGTCGCCGAGAACTGGGAGCGGACCTATCCCGAGCAGGAGAACCGCTCGCGCGTGGTCTTCGGCGGCTACATCATGCGGCGCGCGTTCGAGCTCTCGGCCATCTGCGCGGAGAAGATCGCGACGCACCGGCCGGTGCTCGCCGCGGTCAACCGGATCAACTTCTTCCACCCGGTCGAGATCGGCGACAAGCTGAACGTCACGAGCCGCGTCGTCTACACCGAGGGGCCCGCCATCTGCGTGGACGCGGAGATCCACCGGGTGAGCCGCGACCGCACCCGCGGCGCGCTCTCCAACAGCTGCCTCTTCACCTTCCTGAACGTCGATCCAGCGCTCGCGCCGCGCGACGTCCCCGCCGTCTACCCGAACGACTGGCAGGAGGACGCGCGCTGGCTCTCCGCCCGCCGCAACCTCGCGAGCCTCCACGCGCGGACCCACCGTGGCTTCTTCGCGGGCGAGGGGTGAGGCGCCCCCGCCGCTCGTCTAACAGGCCGTTGAAGAACGCACGCCGCGAACGGCACCCACCATTGATGATCATCCCTCTCCCCCACCGGGGGAGAGGGTCAGGGTGAGGGGGCGAACACGCCTACGCGGGCATCAGCTTGGCGAGACGGAGCAGGTTGTAGCAGGCTGTTGAAGAAGCGGCCCTGAGGCTCGACGCGAGCCCCACGAGACAACCTCCCCTCTCCCTCCGCGATCGCCTGCTCCCTCACCCTAGCCCTCTCCCTCGATGAGGGAGAGGGGACGGTGCCAAGGGAATGGCCTCGTTGCTCAACAGCCCGCTCACCCCTGCCGCTTGACCTTAGCCACCCGGACGCGCGTCACGTGGCGCGCGTCGGCGTCGGCGACGGTGAAGACCCAGCCCTTCCAGACGAGCCGCTCGCCCTTCGGCGGGATCGCGCCGTGGCGCGCGTTGAGGAAGCCCGCGATCGTCTCGGCCCCGACGTCGGCGGTGAGCTGCGCGCCGGCCGCCTCGTTGAAGTCCGCGATCGGCGTCCAGCCCTGCACCGTGAAGGTCCCGTCGGCGTGCGCCTCGACGGCGCTGCCGTCGTCACGCTCGAAGTCGCCGGGCATCTCCCCGACGATCTCGGCCAGCACGTCCTCCAGCGTGACGATCCCCATCACGCCGCCGTACTCGTCCACGACGAAGAGCATGTGGATGTGGCGCCGCTGCATGAGCCGCAGGAGCTGGTCCACCGGCTTCGACCAGGGGACGAAGTGGGCCGGGCGGATCAGGTCGCGCAGGACGATCAGCTCGGGGTGAAGGAGCAGCGGGACCAGGTCGCGCGCGTGGAGGACGCCGACCACCTGGTCGATCCGCTCGCGGTAGACCGGCATCCGCGAGTGCCCCTCCTCGGCGAGCAGCCGGATGACGTCGGGCACCGGCGTGTCGATCTCGATGGCCACGGCGTCGGTGCGCGGCACCATGATGTCGCGCGCGACCTTGTCCCGGAACTCGAGCACGTTGTGGATGAGCTCGCTGGTCGCCTCGGCGCCGCGCCCCGTCCCCCGCGTCGCCTCGGCCAGCGCCCGCTCCATCTCGTCGAGCGGCGGTGGCGGCAGGGAGAAGCG
>JBAVTL010000160.1:0-7020 GCA_049696175.1 Anaeromyxobacteraceae bacterium | reverse complement strand
GTCGAGGGGGCCAACGGC
Organism: Anaeromyxobacteraceae bacterium; assembly: GCA_049696175.1. Classification (GTDB taxonomy): domain Bacteria; phylum Myxococcota; class Myxococcia; order Myxococcales; family Anaeromyxobacteraceae; genus DATIVK01. Next base: position 7,002 of record JBAVTL010000160.1, on the reverse strand, counting down.
GCGTACCGCCGGCTGATCGACGGCGGGAAGGCGACGCCGGGCGACTTCAACAACGCCGCCTGGCTGCTCCTCTGGAGCGAGCCGGTGGGCGAGACCGCGATCGACTGGGCCAGGCGGGCGGTCGAGGGGAGCGGCCGGCGGGAGTACGCGAGCCTCAACACGCTCGCGGCGGTGCTGGCCGCCGCGGGTCGCGCCGCGGAGGCGCGCGAGGTCTTCCTGCAGGCGCTCGACGCGAAGGAGTCGGCGGGGATCGACGGGGCCGACTGGGTGGTCCAGGGGCTGATCGCCGAGAAGTACGGCCTGGCCACCGCGGCGCGCGCAGCCTACGCGCGGGTCAAGGACGGACCCGACGATGACGCGGGCGATCCGACACGCCCCGCCGCGTATGCGCTGCAGCGGCTGGGACGGCTGACCGGGTCGAAGTAGCGCGCGCCACTTCACTGATCGGCGATAGAAAATTTTTCGTGGACCAGGCGTATCAATATTGCCCGCTCCGACCTACTAAGGCCCGGCAACAACGATGTTGGTGAGGTTGGCTTCCGTTCCGCCTGATCTGCGTCAAGCGTACCGCGAGGGACCCCGCCCCGGACCTTGCCGAACCAAGGGAGCACCCCTACTTTTCACCGAGCGTCCCTGCAAAACCTGCGTCTGCGCTGATCGTCAAAAACCCCCGCGATTCTGGACGTTTGCAATCTGAGGGGGCGGGCGTAGGCTCCGCGAAGTCCAGGACGACGGAGGAGCGACATGGGGTTCGGATCGAGTGTCGAAGCGAGTCTCGCAAACGTCTCCCGCCGCGACTTCATCAAGGTCTGCAGCGCCGCCGCCGCCGCCGTGGGGCTCCCCGCGTGGGCGGCCGAGAAGATGGCCGAGACCGTCGCCAAGGGGCACAAGCCCTCCGTCATCTGGCTCCACTATCAGGAGTGCACCGGCTGCACCGAGTCGCTCCTGCGCTCCAGCGCTCCCGACGTCGCGGCGCTGATCCTCGACCTCGTCAGCCTCGACTACCACGAGACCCTCTTCGCAGCGTCGGGCCACCAGATCGAGGCGGCGCTCGAGCAGGCGATGGCGGAGAACAAGGGGCGGTACGTCCTCGTCGTCGAGGGGGCGATCCCGCTCAAGGACGACGGGATCTTCTGCTACGTCGGCGGGAAGAAGGCGGTCGACACGCTGAAGCGCGTCGCGGCCGACGCCGCCGCGGTCGTCGCGATCGGCTCCTGCGCCTCCTGGGGCGGCATCCCCTCCTCCTTCCCCAACCCGACGCAGGCGGTCGGCGCGCCCACCGTGCTCCAGGGCTCCGGCAAGGCGATCGTCACGCTCCCAGGCTGCCCCGCCAACCCCTACAACCTGCTCGGGACCGTCCTGCAGTACGCGACCTTCAAGACGCTCCCGAAGCTCGACGAGCAGGGGCGCCCGCTCTTCGCCTACGGCCGCGTGATCCACGATGACTGCCCGCGCCGCTCGCACTTCGACGCCGGCCGCTTCGCGCAGGTCTTCGGCGACGAGGGACACCGGAACGGCTACTGCCTCTACAAGCTCGGCTGCAAGGGGCCGCAGACCCACGCAAACTGCTCGCTCCTCGACTTCTGCGAGGTGCCAGGCGCCTGGCCGGTGGGCATCGGCCACCCGTGCGTCGGCTGCACGGAGCAGGGGATCCTCTTCGGCGGAGACACGAAGGTCGAGACGCCCATCTACACCAACCTCCCGATCGACAAGCCGACGGCGCCGTTCGCCTACCCCGGCGTCGGGCCGGCGCAGGGCAAGATCGCCCCGGCCGCCGCGGGCGTCGCCGGCCTCGTGATCGGCGCGGTCGCTGGCGCGGCGTTCGTGGCCTCGAAGAAGCTCTCGAAGGAAGACGGGCCGGACGAGGGCGGGAAGTAGCCCCGGGTCGCCGGAGGGATCGACGCCACCATGACCATCTCGCGACGAAACGTCCTCAAGGTGATCGCGGCGGGCGGCGCCGCCGCGGCCCTCCCCGAGCCCGCCGACGCCCGCGACCCGAGACCTTCCGGGCCCGACGACGTCGGCATGCTCTTCGACTCCACGCTCTGCGTCGGGTGCCGCGCGTGCCAGACCGCCTGCAAGGTCGCGAACGGGCTCCCCGCCGACACCGAGAACGTGCAGGGCGGGCTCTACGACGCGCCGCTCGACCTGAACGGCAGCACCAAGAACGTCATCAAGCTGGCGGTCGACGGGGACGCCTCGACGTACATGAAGATGCAGTGCATGCACTGCGCCGATCCGTCCTGCGTCTCGGTCTGCATGGCGGGCGCCCTCCACAAGCTGCCCAACGGCACCGTCGCGTACGACAAGGGGCTCTGCGTCGGCTGCCGCTACTGCCAGATCGCCTGCCCGTTCAACGTCCCCAAGTTCCAGTGGCACACCGCCATCCCGGTCATCGTCAAGTGCGAGCTCTGCCGGGACCGCAAGGACGGCAAGGTGGAGAGGGGGCCGGCCTGCTGCGAGGTCTGCCCGCGCGCGGCCGTGAAGTACGGCAAGCGCGCCGCCCTGCTCGCCGAGGCGAAGGAGCGGATCCGCCGCAGCCCGGGGAAGTACTTCGAGGACCGGGTCTTCGGCGAGGCTGACGGCGGCGGCACCAACGTCCTCTACCTGTCGCCGAGGGAGGTCTCCTTCAAGTCGCTCGGCCTGCCGACCCTGCCGAAGGCCGCCCCCGCGGCCACGGCCGAGGCGGTGCAGCACGGCCTCTACAAGCTGGGGATCGCGCCGGTCGCGATCTACGCGGCGGTCACCTGGGCGCAGTTCCGCGCGAAGGCGAAGGCGGCGACCGAGGCCGCGCACTCGGACCACGAGGAGGAGAAGTAGGCCATGTCCGGCTCAACGCACGAGACGCCGCTCGGCGGGAAGATCCTGACGCCCGCCTTCAAGGTCATGCTCCTCCTGATCGCCGCCTGGGCGATCATCGTCGTCTTCCGGCTCTTCCTCGGGCTCGGCGCCGTCTCGGCGCAGAGCGACGGGTACGCCTGGGGGATCTGGAAGCCGCTCAACGTCGTCACCTTCACCGGCGTCGCCGCAGGCGCGTTCGCCGTCGGCATCCTCACGTACGCCTTCAACCACGGGGAGTACCACCCGCTGGTCAAGTCGGCCGTGATGGCCGGCGCCATGGGCTACACGCTCGCCGGCACCTCGGTCCTCGTCGACCTCGGCCGCTGGTGGAACCTCTGGGTGGTGTTCTGGCCGCCGGTCTGGAACCTCAACTCGGTGCTGCTCGAGGTCGCCATCTGCGTGATGGCGTACTGCATCGTGCTCTGGGTGGAGGTGTCGCCGACGGTCCTGGAGAAGCTCGAGGCCTCGCCCAACCCGGCGCTGGTCGCGGTCGCGCGCAAGGGGCTCCCCGTCCTGCGGCGCGCGCTCCCCTACGTCATCTCGCTCGCCATCCTCCTGCCGACGATGCACCAGTCGTCGCTCGGCTACCTCTACGGCGTCACGGTCACCAAGACCCACCCGTTCTGGCACAGCTACTGGCTCTCCGGCCTCTTCCTGTCCTCCTGCCTCACGATGGGCTTCGGCGCGGTGATCGTCGTCGAGAACGTGATGGCGCTGATCTACGGGAAGCGGATCGACCAGCCGCTCCTCGCCCGCATGAGCAAGGTGGCGGGCTGGATCCTGGCCGGCTACCTCGCGGTGCGGCTGCTCGACGTGGCGTGGCGCTTCCGCGACCCCGAGGTGCTCGCCCGGTACCGCGAGATGGGGCACCAGGGGTTCTACGGCTTCTTCTTCCTGCTCGAGCTCCTGCTCTTCGCCGCCCCGCTCGTGGTCCTCTTCGACGCGCGGCGGCGGGCGAACCGCGGCCACCTCTTCCTCGCGGGCTTCCTGCTCCTCGCGAGCGGCGCGCTCTACCGCTTCGACACCTACCTGACGTCGTATCAACCGACCGCCGGCTGGGTCTACTTCCCCACGCTGACGGAGATGCTCTTCTCCGCAGGCCTCGGCGCCATCGGCGTCGCGGTCTACGTCCTCTTCGTGAAGCTCTTCCCCATTCTGAGCGGCGTCGAGAAGGACGCCGCCGCGCGCTGAGGCCAGGTACTCCATGGGCAAGCTCATCACCATCGATCCGATCTCCCGCATCGAGGGGCACCTCCGCATCGACGTGGAGGTAGACGGCGGCGCGATCCGCAAGGCCTGGTCCAGCGGCACGATGTGGCGCGGCATCGAGACCATCCTGCAGGGGCGCGATCCGCGCGACGCCTGGGTCTTCACCCAGCGGATCTGCGGCGTCTGCACGACGGTCCACGCCATCGCGTCGGTCCGGAGCGTCGAGAACGCCCTGAAGCTCGAGATCCCGCGCAACGCGCAGCTGATCCGGAACGTGATCATGGCGGCCCACTGCCTCCACGATCACGTCGTCCACTTCTACAACCTGTCGGCGCTCGACTGGGTCGACGTGGTGAACGCGCTCAAGGCCGACCCGGCGAAGGCCGCGCAGCTCGCCGACTCGATCTCCGACTGGCCCGGCAACTCCCGCGACAGGCTGGCCGCGGTCCAGGCCAAGGTGAAGGACTTCGTCGAGAAGGGGCAGCTCGGCATCTTCCAGAACGGGTACTGGGGCCACCCGGCGATGCGTCTTTCGCCGGAGGTGAACCTCCTCGCGGTCGCGCACTACCTGGAGGCGCTCGAGATCCAGCGCAAGGCCAACCAGGCGGTCGCGATCCTCGGCGGCAAGACCCCCAACATCCAGAACCTCGCGGTCGGCGGCGTCGCGAACGCCATCAACCTCGACAGCCCCTCCGCCCTCAACATGGAGCGGCTCTACCGGGTGAAGACGCTGCTCGACGAGGTGACCGGCTTCGTCACGCAGTGCTACCTGCCCGACGTCGCCGCGATCGCGGGCTTCTACCCCGAGTGGCTCGGGCACGGCGCCGGGGTCACCAACTACCTCGCCACGCCCGACCTCCCGACCGACGAGAAGATGACGCAGTTCGATCTCCCCGGCGGCGTCATCGTCGCCGGCAGGGGCGGCGTCCAGAAGATCGAGGGCTGGAACGACCCTTACCTCAAGGCCAACGTCACCGAGTCGATCGCCCGCTCCTGGTACGACGGCAGCTGGCAGAAGGGGCCCTGGGAGGAGGAGACCGTCCCGAAGTTCACCGGCGAGTGGAGGCAGGAGACGCCGGCGCCGGACCGCTACAGCTGGGTCAAGGCACCCCGGCTCGAGGGGAAGCCGATGCAGGTCGGCCCGCTCGCGCAGGTGCTCGTCGGCTTCCTCACCGGCCACGAGCTGACCGTGAAGTGGGTGAAGGCGGCCCAGGCTGCCGTGAAGTCGATCCACAAGATCGATCTCCTCCCGCAGCACCTTCACTCGACGCTCGGCCGCCACGCCGCGCGCGCGATCCGCGCCTGCATGATGACCGAGCTCGCCCAGAAGCACTGGGGGCTGCTGGTCGAGAACATCGGCAAGGGGGACACCGAGATCTTCCGCCCGTTCGAGTTCCCGAAGGGGGAGATCCGCGGCGTCGGGTACCACGAGGCGCCGCGCGGCATCCTCTCGCACTGGACCGTCATCCAGGACGGCCGGATCAAGAACTACCAGTGCGTCGTCCCCTCGACCTGGAACGCCGGCCCCCGCGACGGGAAGGACCAGCCAGGGCCCTACGAGGCGTCGCTCGTCGGCAACCCCATCGCCGATCCGAAGCTCCCGCTCGAGGCGCTCCGGACGATCCACTCCTTCGACCCCTGCCTCGCGTGCGCCATCCACACGACCGACGTCGAGGGGCAGGAGATCAGCCGCGTGAAGGTGCTGTAGCGCCATGACGTCGGAACCACTGCCCCCGAAGAGCTCCCCTCTCCCCCAGCGGGGGAGAGGGCCAGGGTGAGGGGGCGCCCTCTCCCTCACCCCGACCCTCTCCCTCAGTGAGGGAGAGGGGGACGGTCTGCAGCGGAGACGGTGAACGACCAGTGAAACCAATCGGCATTCTTGGCATCGGCAACGTCCTCATGGGCGACGACGCCCTCGGACCGTTCGTGATCAAGCTGCTCGAGGCGGCCTGGGAGCCGCTGCGCGGGCTCCAGCTCCTGGACGCCGGCACCCCGGGGCTCGACCTCACGGCGTACCTCGCCGAGCTCGACGCGGTGGTCGTCGCGGACGTGGTGAAGGCCACGGGCGCTCCGGGCGAGGTCCGGCTCTACGGGAAGCAGGAGCTGGTGGAGCGTCCGCCGGTCCTGGCGCTGAGCCCGCACGAGCCGGGGCTGCGCGAGGCGATCCTGAACGCAGACTTCCTCGGGGTCGCGCCGCGCTCCATCCGGCTCGTGGGGGTGATCCCCGAGAGCGTCGACTACCGGCTCGGCCTCACCGCGCCCGTCCGGGCCGCGCTGCCGCTGGTGCTGGAGCGGATCCGGCAGGAGCTCGCGGCCGTCGGCGTCACGCCCACGCCGCGCGCCGCGCCCCTCGCGCCGGACGTCTGGTGGGAGCGGGAGGCGGGCGCGCCGTGAGCGAGGGGCGCCGGTTGGTGCTCACCGGCACGGTGCAGGGCGTTGGGTACCGCCCCTTCGTGCTCCGGCTGGCGCGCGAGCTCGAGCTGTCCGGCCGGGTCCGAAACGACGCGTCGGGGCTCACGGTCGAGGCCTTCGGCCCGGCCGAGAGGCTCGCTGCGCTCGAGACGCGGCTGCGCTCCGAGCGGCCACACGCCGCCAGGATCGAGACCTTCGCCGCGGACGCGATCCCGCACGAGCCGGCGGTCGGCTTCGAGATCGTGGAGAGCGCGGCCAGCGCCGAGCGGCGCGTCCCGATCCCACCCGACCTCGCGACCTGCCCCGACTGCCTGCGGGAGCTGCGCGATCCGGCGGATCGCCGCTTCCGCTACCCCTTCGTCAACTGCACGAGCTGCGGTCCGCGCTTCACCATCGCGCTCGACGTCCCCTACGACCGCCCGGCCACCACCATGGCCGGCTTCCAGCTGTGCCCGGACTGCGCGCGCGAGTATCGCGACCCCTCCGACCGCCGCTTCCACGCCCAGCCGATCGCCTGCCCGGCCTGCGGCCCCCGCGTCT
>JBAVTL010000159.1:0-2262 GCA_049696175.1 Anaeromyxobacteraceae bacterium | reverse complement strand
CGCGCCCTCCACCACGACGGCGTGGTCACCTACATCGTCTCGCGCAACGTCAACTACACCAACGTCTGCACGACGGCGTGCCACTTCTGCGCCTTCTACCGGCCGCGCGGCCACGCGGAGGCCTACGTCCTCACGCGCGAGCAGCTCGCCCGGAAGATCGACGACACGGTGAAGGCGGGCGGCATCGAGCTGCTGCTCCAGGGCGGCCTCGACCCCGACCTCGACATCGGCTGGTACGAGGAGCTCTTCCGCTGGGTGAAGCAGGGCTGGCCGACGATCGCGCTCCACGCCCTCTCGCCCGAGGAGATCTGGTTCATCGCCCGCGAGAGCGGCCTCTCGCTCGACGCGACCATCGGCCGGCTGATCGACGCCGGGCTCGACTCGATCCCGGGCGGCGGCGCCGAGGTGCTCGACGACGAGGTCCGGCGGCGGATCGCGCCGCTCAAGGGCTCGACCGACGAGTGGCTCGCCGTCATGCGGACCGCGCACCGGCGCGGCCTCAAGAGCACGGCGACGATGATGTTCGGCGTCGGCGAGGAGCCTCGCCACCGCGCCAACCACTTCCTCCGGGTGCGGGACCTCCAGGACGAGACGAAGGGCTTCACCGCCTTCATCTGCTGGCCCTTCCAGTCGCAGAACACGCGGCTCACGGCCTCCGACACGAGCGCGGTCGCCTACCTCCGCACCACCGCGCTCGCGCGGCTCGCGCTCGACAACGTCCCCAACTTCCAGGCGTCGTGGGTGACCATGGGCGGCGGCGTCGCGCAGGCCTCGCTGCACATGGGGAACAACGACTTCGGCTCGGTGATGATGGAGGAGAACGTCGTCTCCGCCGCGGGGACCACCTTCGAGATGGACGCGGCCGAGGTGGAGCGCCACATCCGCGACGCCGGCTTCACGCCGATGCGCCGGAACATGAAGTACGACCGGCTCCCGTCGAAGACCCCTTCCCTCTCCGGTGAGGGGGCGGCCTCCCTGTGACCGTCCGCGTGATCAGCGCGCCCTGGGTGCTCCTCGGCAGGCCCAGGAGGCCGTCTCGGGCGAGCCCGCTCTCCCATGGTGAGGGGGCGATCAAGGACGGCGCCGTCGCGCTCCAGGGCGACGCCGTCGTCGCGACGGGCACCCGCGTCGAGCTAGAGGCGCGCTTCGGTCCCTCCGAGCGGCTCGACGCGATCCTGCTGCCGGCGCTCGTCAACGCCCACCTGCACCTCGAGCTCTCGCACATGGCGGGGAAGGTGCCCGGGGGCGACGGCCTGCCCGCCTGGATCGGCCGCGTCGTCCGGATCCGCGCCGCGTCCCCGGAGGGCGACGCCGGGCCGGCGATGGAGGCGGCCGCCGACCAGCTCCTCCGCTTCGGCGTGGCCGCTGTCGGAGACGTCACCAACACGCTCGCCTCGCTGGGGCCGCTCGCCCGCCGCGGGATCTTCGGCTCGCTCTTCCACGAGGTCTTCGGCGCGACGCTCGAGAAGATCGACGAGGCGCTCTCCCGCGCCCGGGCGGTGCGCGAGGCTGCGCCCCCCCCACCGCCCGGCCTGCGGATCGTAACGAGCCCGCACGCCGTCTACTCGACGCACCACCCGGCGCTCGCGCGCCTCCTCGCCGACGGGCCGTCGTCGGTCCACCTCGCCGAGGACCCCGCCGAGCGGACGCTCCTCTCGCAGGGCAGCGGACCGTTCGAGCCGATGCTCGCGGCGCTCGGCGCCGAGCCTGGAGGGCTCACGCTGGCCCGGTCGGCCATCGCGCTCGCCGCGCCGTCGCTCCACCCCGGCAACCTCGCGGTCCACTGCGTCGATCTAGACCGGGCTGACCTTGGGCTCCTCGCGCGCTCCGGCGCGACGGTGGTGCTCTGCCCGCGCTCGAACGACCACATCAGCGGCAGGGTCCCCAACCTCCCTTCGCTCCTCGCCGCGGGGATCCCGCTCGCAATCGGCACGGACTCGCTCGCGTCCTCCCCCTCGCTCTCGCCGCTCGCCGACGCGGCGGCGCTCCGGCGCGCGTTCCCCGGGATCCCGGCGGAGCGGATCGTCGCGCTCCTCTGGAATGGCGCCGCGGTCGGCGCGCCGTGGGTGGGCAGGCTCTCGCCCGGCTTCGCGCCGGGCGTCGTCGCGGCGCCGCTCGACGGCGTGCGCGTGGACGATCCGTTCGCGTTCCTGGCCGGGGCGTTCGGCGAAGGGGAGCGGGAGCTCTCGTGGGTCGCGAAGAGCCGGCCCCTCACCTAGACTGCCCCCTCACCCTGCCCTCTCCCCCGGTGGGGGAGAGGGG
>JBAVTL010000158.1:0-8298 GCA_049696175.1 Anaeromyxobacteraceae bacterium | reverse complement strand
CGCCTAGGGAGGCCGTCGCGCCAGTCGAGGGACCGCGGACGGTGCGCGTCAAGACCGACCTGCTCGACTACTTCCTCGACACGGTGGGCGAGCTGATCCTCGCGACGGCGCGCATCCGCGAGGTGGGGCGCACGCTGCCGGAGGGGGTCCGCCCGGCGCTCGAGGACGGCGTGGACCGGCTCCACGCCGTCGTGAAGGACCTGCACGACAAGGTCATGACGGTCCGCATGACGCCGCTCTCCGCCGTGACGGAGCGGCTCCCCCGCGCGGCGCGGGACGTCGCGCGCAAGGTGGGGAAGCTGGTCGAGGTGGAGGTCACCGGCGCCGAGATCGAGATCGACCGCGCGATCCTCGACGAGCTGGGCGACCCGCTGAACCACCTCATCCGGAACGCGGTGGACCACGGGATCGAGCCGTCGCACCTCCGCCAGCTCGCCGGGAAGCCGCCCGCGGGCCACGTGGCGCTGCACGCGAAGCGCGAGCGCGATCGCGTCATCCTCGAGATCTCCGACGACGGGCGCGGGATGGAGCCGCAGAGGCTCCGGCAGGCCGCGGTGGCGCTGGGCGCCCTCTCCGCGGCGCAGGCGACGGCGCTCACCGATCGGGAGGCGCTCCAGCTCGCCTGGCTCCCCGGCCTCAGCACCTCCGACGCGGTGACCGACGTGTCGGGGCGCGGGGTCGGGCTCGACGTCGTGAAGCGGACCGTGGAGTCGCTCGGCGGCACGCTCGAGATCGACAGCGTCCCGGGCGCCGGGTGCCGCTTCACCTTCCGGCTCCCGCTGACCGTGGCGGTGCAGCCGGTCCTGCTCGTGCGGGTCGGCGAGGAGGTGGTCGGCCTCCCGATCGCCAAGGTGCACGGCGCGGCGCAGGTGGCGATCTCCCGGCTCGACCGGACCCGCGGCGAGCCGGTCTTCTCCTGGGGCGGAGGGCTGGTCCCGGTCCGCGACCTTGGCCGGCTCCTGGGGTTCGACTCCGACCCGCGGCGCGACGAGCGCGCGGTCGTGGTCGCCGAGGGCGGCGACGCCGGCCGCATCGGCCTCGCGGTGGACGGGCTCCTCGGCCAGCACGAGGCCGTGCTGAAGCCGCTCGCCTCGCCGCTCGACTCCGTCCAGGGGCTCTCCGCGGTGACCGTCCTCGGCAACGGCCGGCCGGTCTTCATCCTCGACGTGGCGAGGCTCCTCGTCGCGTGACCGCCACCGACTTCAGCCGCCAGGAGGTGGACGCGCTCCAGGAGCTCGCGAGCGTCGGCTGCGGCCAGGCCATCAGCGCGCTGGGCAAGCTCGCCGGCCGCCGCATCGACATGGACGTGCCGGAGGCCTGGTTCGGCGCCAGCGCGGGGGCGATCGCCACCTTCCTCGGCTCGATGGGGCAGGACCTCGTGGCGGTCGGCGTCCGGATGGAGGGGGCGCTCACCGGCGACGTGCTGCTGGCGCTGCCCGAGGCGGACGCGGAGACGCTCGCCGCGATGCTCGGCTCCCCGGCCATGGGGCGCTGGGAGGGGATGGCGGAGAGCGCCCTGAAGGAGTCGGGGAACATCGTCGGGAGCGCGTTCGTCTCGGCGGTCGGGGCGATGGTCGGGGAGAAGCTGCTGCTCTCCGTCCCGACCTTCGCGCAGGGGAGCGGCCGGGCGTGCGTCGAGCGGCTGGTGGACCACGCCGGCTCGATCGCCATCGCGACCCGCTTCACCTGCGGTGAACCGGGCGCCGCGCTGGAGGGGCTGATCCTGGTCATGCCCGCGCCGGATCGGATCGCGAGGCTGCTGACGCACCTCCACCTGACGCAGTGAGGTCGAGCGGTCGAAAGGGACGTCGATGAAAGCTGACGACGAGATCTGGGGCGTCATCGAGGGGGCCAGGGCCGCCGCGGAGGCGCGCGGCGACACCGAGCTCACGGAGGCCCTCGGGAAGCTGGCGATCGGCGTCGCTGGCTTCGAGGAGCGGGTGGAGCGCTTCGCGGGGCTGGGCAGGCTCGCGGCGGGCGTGGTCCACGAGCTGAACAACCCGCTCACCGTGGTCACGATGTACACGGAGATGATGCTCGACGACGCGCGGGTCGGCGGGCCGCTCGCGGGCGAGCTGGACAAGCTCAAGGCGATCGCCGAGGCGGCGCTGCGCGTCCAGCGCTTCATGCGCGACCTGATCTCCTACGCCCGGCCCGGCGCGGATCGCCACGAACCCCTGGATCTCACCGAGCTCGTCGAGAAGGCGGCGCGGCTCTGCAAGCCGGCGCTCAAGGAGGCGGACGCGGCGGTCGTGAGCGAGGTGGGGCCGGCGCCGCGCGTCACGGGGAACCGCGGGTCGCTCGAGCAGGTGCTCGTGAACCTCATCACCAACGCGGCCGAGGCGATCCACGGGGGCGGCACCATCACCATCAGCGTCGGCACCGACGAGGGCGCGGCGGTGATCCGGGTCGCCGACACCGGCGCCGGCATGACGCCGGAGGTGGCGGCGCACTGCCTGGAGCCCTTCTACACGACGCAGCCCGGGGGGAAGGGGACCGGCCTCGGCCTCCCGATCGCCGCCGGGATCGTCCGGCGCCACGGCGGAAAACTCGCCTTCTCCTCCGAGCCCGGCAAGGGTAGTGTCTTCACCGTGCGGCTGCCGGCGGCGAGATGACCTGATCCTGGATCCGCTTCGTTGACGCGCGCGGAAACCCCGTGGTACGGGTTCGGTCCGGCAGTGTTTTCAAGGAGGTGCGTCGCCTGACTACCAGGCCGCACCCCGAGGCTCTTCGGAGGTCATCAGGCCATGGGCGAATCGATGTTCGGGACGCTGGCGAAGCACTATCACGAGGGTGGGTTCATGATGCACCCCATCCTCGTCTCCCTTGTCTTTGCGCTCGCGCTCGCCGTCGACCGCGTCATCATGCTGTATTTCAAGGCGGCCATCGACAAGGAGGCCTTCGTCCGCGGCCTCAAGAAGCACATCTTCGCGGGTGACCTCGACAAGGCCATCAGCTTCTGCGCGAGCCAGAAGAAGGTCCCCCTGGTCTCGGTGGTCAAGGCGGGGCTCATCAACGTCCCCAAGGGCGAGGCCGACGTGCAGGCCGCCATGGACGAGGCGACGCTGCGCGAGCAGCCGAAGCTCGAGGCGCGGACCGGCTACCTCGCGATGATCGGCAACGTCGCGACGCTGATCGGCCTCCTCGGGACCATCGTCGGCCTCATCAGCGCCTTCGGCGCCGTGGCGAACGCGAACCCGGCCGACAAGGCCGCGATCCTCGCGAGCTCCATCTCGGAAGCCATGAACTGCACGGCGTTCGGGCTCATCACGGCCGTGCCGGCGCTGATCGCCTACTCGCTCCTCCAGGGGCGCACGCAGCACATGGTCGAGGAGATCAACGAGACCACCGTCTCGGTCCTCAACCTGATCATCGCGAACCGGGAGAAGATGAAGGTCCCGGCGTCCGTCCCGGTCGAGTCCGAAGAGGCCGAGGCGTAGGGTTCGATCGCCCTCTCGCCCTGCGGGCGAGAGGGGCCACTCGAGACTGAAAGGAGGTAGGCGATGGGCGGCGGCGCAATGCCCGAGCAGGGCGGCGGAAAGAAGAAGAAGAAGTCACTCGACGCGCAGGTCAACGTCGTGCCGGCGATCGACCTCCTCTCCTGCCTGATCACCTTCCTGCTCTACGCGGCGGTCTGGACGCAGATCTCGCGGCTCCAGGTCCAGCAGCTGGGATCGGGCGCGCCCGAGCCGGCGGCGGCGGAGCAGAAGGCGCTGATCGTGACGCTCGCGGTGAGTGAGGGCGGCTTCAACCTCACGACCTCCGCGGGGACGACCTTCGAGATCCCGACGCTCGGCCGCACGCCGGAGGGCGGGGTCCAGTTCGACCTGAAGAACCTGGGCCAGCGGCTCAAGCAGCTGAAGAACGACTACCCCGATCAGTCGGCCATCACCGTGCAGGCCGAGGACACCGTCGCCTACGGCGACCTGGTGTCGGTCGTGGATGCGTGCCTCGCGGTAGGGCTCGTGTCGGTCGCCGTGAGCGGCGTCTAGGCGGGCAAGGAAGCCATGGCAATCGTCCAGCCCGGTAAGCGCCCGGCCAAGCGGTTCGAGAAGTCGAAGGTCCTCGGCGGCAAGATGGGTGGCGGGCACAAGGCCACCAACGCCGAGATCAACGTCGTGCCGATGGTGGACATGATGACGATGCTCGTCATCTTCCTGCTCAACCAGTTCTCGTCCACCGGCGAAGTGCTCTACATGCAGAAGGACATCAAGCTCCCGAACGCGTCGCACGGTCAGATGATCGAGCTCGCGCCGGTGATCGCCGTGAGCGCGAACCAGATCGTCGTGACCGGCCAGAAGGTGGCCGACGTCGCCGATCTCGAGCGCGACTCCGGCTACCTCAACATCCCGGCGCTCGAGGAGCGGCTGCGCGACGAGAAGAAGCGGTGGGACTTCATCCACCAGAACGACCCGAGCCAGAAGTGGGACGGGATCGTCAACATCCAGGCCGACACCAAGGTGCCGTTCCGCCTGGTGAAGCGCGTGATGTACAGCTGCGGCGTGGCCGGCTACACCAACCTGAACTTCGCCGCGCTCGACGCCGGCTCCGGTGCCAGCGCTGGCGGCGAGAAGAAGGAGGGCGGGTAGCTCCACCCGCCCCCACCGGTCCGCGCAGCGCGGACTTGCCAAATCCCTTTTCGGATCGGTAGTATCCGCCCGCCCTTTTATCGTTGGCGTGGTGCACTCGTGCGCCGCGCCTCGTTTTTCTAATAGCGCTTCGCACCCGCTGCGAAGGGAAGTGTCCAAGTCATGAACGTCGCTTCGCTCCTCACCTCGCTCCTGCCAACGGCGGGCGAGGCGAACCTGGTTCTCCCCGATCTCGGCTCAGAGTCGTTCCTCGGCATGACGGGGCACAACCTGCTCCTCGCCGGGCTCGTCGTCTGCGCCGCCGGCCTCGTCTTCGGCCTCGTCGTCGCGAAGCAGCTCAAGGCGCTGCCCGTCCACCGGTCGATGCTCGAGATCTCCGAGCTCATCTACGAGACCGCGAAGACCTACCTCACGACCCAGTTCAAGTTCATCGGCTACCTCTGGGCGTTCATCGCGGTGATCATCGTCGCGTACTTCGGCTTCCTCGCCGAGGCGCCCGACGGCACGCACGGGCTGAGCGCCGCCCGCGTGCTGGTCATCCTCGCCTTCTCCCTGGTCGGGATCGCCGGCTCCTCCGGCGTGGCCTGGTTCGGCATCCGCGTGAACACCTACGCGAACAGCCGCTCGGCCTTCGCGTCGCTCGCCGGCAAGCCCTTCCCGACCTACGCCATCCCGCTCAAGGCGGGCATGTCGATCGGCACGATGCTCATCAGCGTCGAGCTGCTCATCATGCTCCTCATCCTCCTCTTCATCCCCCGTGACCTCGCCGGCAACTGCTTCATCGGGTTCGCCATCGGCGAGTCGCTCGGCGCGTCCGCGCTCCGCATCGCCGGCGGCATCTTCACCAAGATCGCCGACATCGGCTCCGACCTGATGAAGATCGTCTTCAAGATCAAGGAAGACGACGCGCGCAACCCGGGCGTCATCGCCGACTGCACCGGCGACAACGCGGGCGACTCGGTCGGCCCCTCGGCGGACGGCTTCGAGACCTACGGCGTCACCGGCGTCGCGCTCATCACCTTCATCCTGCTGGCCATCCGCGACCCGAGCACGCAGGTGAAGCTGCTCGTCTGGATCTTCGCGATGCGCATCATGATGGTGATCGCGTCGGTCCTCTCCTACTGGATCAACGAGGCGTTCGCGTCGGCCAAGTTCAAGGACGCCGACAAGATGAACTTCGAGCACCCGCTCACCTCGCTCGTCTGGCTCACCTCCGCGATCTCGGTCGCCGCCACCTACCTCATCAGCTACCTGATGATCGCCGATCTCGGCGACGGCTCGATGTGGTGGAAGCTCTCCACCATCATCACCTGCGGCACGCTCGCGGGCGCCGTCATCCCCGAGATGATCAAGGTCTTCACCTCGACCAGCTCCCGCCACGTGCAGGAGATCGTGACGGCGTCGAAGGAGGGCGGGGCGTCGCTGAACGTCCTCGCCGGCCTCACCGCCGGCAACTTCTCCGCCTTCTGGATGGGGCTCGTCATCATCGCGCTGATGGGTGGCGGGTACGCCGTCTCCACCCTCGACCTCGACGTCGCGCAGGGCGGCATCATGATGGCGCCGGCGGTCTTCGCCTTCGGCCTCATCGCCTTCGGCTTCCTCGGCATGGGCCCGGTCACCATCGCGGTGGACAGCTACGGCCCGGTGACCGACAACGCGCAGTCGGTCTACGAGCTCTCGCTCATCGAGAACGTCCCGAACATCAAGGCCGAGCTGAAGAAGGACTTCGGCTTCGACGTGGACTTCGAGAAGGGGAAGCAGTTCCTCGAGGAGAACGACGGCGCCGGCAACACCTTCAAGGCGACCGCCAAGCCGGTGCTCATCGGGACCGCCGTCGTCGGCGCGACCACGATGATCTTCTCGATCATCTTCATGCTCACGGCCGGCCTCACCGCCAACCTCGAGAAGCTCTCGATCCTCAACCCGCTCTTCCTGCTCGGCCTCATCATGGGCGGCGCGGTGATCTACTGGTTCTCCGGCGCCTCGACGCAGGCCGTCGCCACCGGCGCCTACCGGGCGGTCGAGTTCATCAAGAAGAACATCAAGCTCGAGGGGGTCGAGAAGGCCTCGGTCGAGGACTCGAAGAAGGTCGTCGAGATCTGCACGCAGTACGCGCAGAAGGGGATGTGGAACATCTTCATGGTGGTCTTCTTCGCCACCCTCTCCTTCTCCTTCGCCGACGAGTTCTTCTTCATCGGCTACCTGATCGCGATCGCGATCTTCGGCCTCTTCCAGGCGATCTTCATGGCGAACGCCGGCGGCGCCTGGGACAACGCGAAGAAGGTCGTCGAGGTCGAGCTGAAGGCGAAGGGCACCCCGCTCCACGACGCCTGCGTCGTCGGCGACACCGTCGGCGACCCCTTCAAGGACACCTCCTCGGTGGCCATGAACCCGATCATCAAGTTCACGACCCTCTTCGGCCTCCTGGCCGTCGAGCTCGCGATCACGATGCCGTTCGGGGCGCGCGTCGGTTTGGCGGCCGTCTTCCTCGCCATCGCGCTCGTCTTCGTCTACCGTTCCTTCTACGGTATGCGCATCGAGTCGGGCGTGAAGGGATAGCTGGATGTGCGCGGAGCGACGAGCTCCGACGCTAGACCCGGGGGCGGCGCTCGCGAGCGCGAGCGCCGCCCTCAAGATCTTGCCGCTCCCCGGGGTGACCCTCTTCCCGGGCGCGCCGCTCCCGCTCCGCATCTACGAGCCGCGCTACCGCGCGCTGGTGGGCGAGGCGCTCGCGACCGACCGGATCCTCGCCATCCCGATGCTCGTCTCCGAGGAGACGGCGCAGCAGGAGCGGGCCGAGATCCACCGCATCGCCGGCGCAGTCCGGATCGAGGCGGAGCAGGCCTACCCCGACGGCCGCTACGACATCCTGGTGCGCGGCATCGCCCGCGTCCGGCTCGTCGAGGAGCTGGAGCACGGGAAGCCCTACCGTGAGTTCCGCGCCGAGGTGCTCGACGACGTCTACCCGCCGGGCGGTCCGTCGTCGCTCAGCGACGAGGTCGAGGCCCTCGGGCAGCTGATCCTGGATCTCGTCGGCGTGCTGCCGGAGGAGTCGGGCGTCGGCCAGCTCGCGCACGCCGTGGCCCACCTCAAGCTCCCGGGGGCCGTCGCGGACATCGTCGCGGCGGCCGCGGTGGGTGACGCGACGGGGCGCCAGCGGATCCTCGAGGCCGTGGACGTCGAGAAGCGGCTGGAGGCCGTGAAGTCCGAGGTCGCCTCCGTCCTGCTCGTGCTCTCGCGCGGCCGGACGGCGGACGCCTAGCAGGGTGTTGAGAAACGCGGGGTCTCCCTTGGCACCGTCCCCTCTCCCTCATCGAGGGAGAGGGCTAGGGTGAGGGAGCAAGGCGATCGCGGCGTCGCGAGCTGCCGCTGGTTGGCTTGGGCCGGATCGCGGTGAGGCGTTCGACCTCGTCGAGGATTGCGAGGGCGACGAACTCCGTGGCCGCGAGGGCCTCCTGGTTGGTGAAGCGCAGGACCTTGAAGCCGGCGGCGGCGAGGGTGGCGTACGCGCTCGGCGTCATACCGGAGGCCGGCGTCGTCCCGGTGCTGGGACCCATCGACCTCGACGGCGAGCTGAAGGCAGGGGCAGTAGAAGTCCAGTGTGTAGGGTCCTGCGGTCGCCTGCCGTCTGAACTTGGCTCCGAGGTTGCGATTCCGGAGCACGAACCAGACGCGCGCCTCGGCGTCGGTCGAGGACATGCGCTGAAGG
>JBAVTL010000157.1:0-4651 GCA_049696175.1 Anaeromyxobacteraceae bacterium | reverse complement strand
CCTCGTGGCCGACGGACTCCTCGTCGAGTCCGAGCCCGGGGGCAGCGCGCCCGCGCCGTCGCCCTCTTCGTCGGCGTCGGACCCGGAGCGCTGGCAGGGCTTCCCCGCACCCGCCGGCCCGGAGGCGATCGGGGTCGCACTCCTCGCGGCGTTCCTCGCGTGGTCGTTCCTGACGCGCGGCTTCTTCGCAGCCGCCGTCTCCGGCGCCGACCTCGTCTTCCACGAGGCGGGCCACCCGATCCTCGGGATCCTCGGCGTGCGCTTCCTCATGTACCTCGGCGGCACCCTCGCACAGCTGGCGTTCCCGATCGCGGCCGCGGTGAGCTTCGCGCGCGTGCGCCGCGCGGCCCCCTTCGCCGTGGCGATCGTCTGGCTCGGCTTCAACCTGGTGGACGTCGGGCGCTATGCCGCCGACGCCTCGGCCAGGGTGCTGCCGCTCCTCGCAGCCGACGAGGACTCGCACGACTGGTGGAACATGCTCGGGATGCTGGGCGTGCGCGACCACTGCCGCGGGATCGGCGGCACGATCTCGGCCCTCGGCTGGATCCTGTGGGCGGCGGCGCCGGCGTGGACGCTCTGGAGATGGTGGCAGGGCCGAGCGCGAGGCAGAGCGGGTGGTGGCCCGTGATCACTTCTCAGCTCCGAGCCAGAGCAGGCGCGCTCTACTTGTCTTTGCGTGAAGCCGCGTGGCAGGCTCCCTCGCGCGGCTCCTTCGCCGCCTGGAGGGACGCCACGTGAAGACCATCGGCATAGTCGGAGGGCTGGGGCCCGAGGCGACCATCGACTACTACCAGCGGATCATCGGCGCCTTCGTGAAGCGGCGGCCGCACGCGACCTATCCCGAGATCGTGATCTTCAGCGCCAACTCCGACGCTCTCTTCGAGCTCGTCGACAGGAAGGACTGGGACGGGATCGCCGCCATGCTTCTCGCGAAGATCCGGGCGCTCGCAGCTTCCGGCGCCGACTTCGCTGCGATTTCTGCCAACACGCCGCACATCGTCTTCGATCGGGTGGCGGCGGCGTCACCGATTCCGCTCGTCAGCATCGTCGAGGCGACCTGCGAAGCGGCGGGCGTCGCCGACATGAAGCGGCTCGGCCTCCTCGGCACGAAGCTCACGATGTCCTCCGACTTCTACGCCGTCGCCTTCCGCAAGGCGGGGATGACGATCTTCGTCCCGACCGAAGAGGAGCAGCGGCTCATCCACCACCGGCTCATGAGCGAGATCGAGCTCGGGATCTTCAGGCAGGACACGCGCGACGAGCTGATCGCCATCGGCCGGCGCTTGCAGCGCGATCATGGGATCGACGGGCTCATCCTGGGCTGCACCGAACTGCCGCTCATCCTCACGGAGCCGCTCGAAGGGCTGCCATTCCTGAACACGAGCGCGATCCACTGCGATCGGATCGTGCGCGCCTGCTTGGAGCCCTGACTCTCCACGACCGCCGCTCGCGTCGCCGTCACCCTTCGCGGATCATCGCCAGCAGGGACCCCGGCGTCACGATCCGCACGCCCCGGAACGGGTCGAGCACCAGCAGGTGGGCCCGATCGAACGTGACGACGTAGCCCGCGCGGCCGCCGAGCGCCGTCCCGAGGTACATGTCGTCGGACGGATCCTGCTTCACGGCTCGCACCTCCACGGGCTCGACCGCCTCGGCCAGGGTGACGAAGTCGAGCGCGAAGCGCACCGGGTCGGGCACGTTCGAAGCGGCAACGACCTCGGGGTCGGCGGCCTTCCGGAGGTACTCCTCCGCGATGGGCGCGGAGACGATCGCCTCGAGGTCCCCGCTCCCCACCATGCTGATCAGCACGCAGGAGGCCGACCGTCGGTTGGGTGTCCTGACCGCCGCGAGCAGTACGCTCGTGTCGAAGACGACGCGGAGCGCCGTCACGCCTTGTGCCGGATGCGGTCAGCCCACGCCGCGATCTTCGGATCGTCGTCGACCCAGTCGCCCGTCGTGACGGCGCGCCGGATCCTCCCCGCGGCGGCCTCGCGCTCTGCCTCTGCGAGCCGCTCGCGCGCGACCCGCTCCACGGTCAGCCGAACCCACTCACCCGGCTTCAGGCCGTCCAGCTTCGCCACGCGCCGCAGCAGGTCGCGCGACACGCGAAAGGTCTGGACGCTCCTCGCCGCGGACTTGGCCATACGTACGTATTACTCTGGTGACCCGGGACCGGCAACGGGCCTGCCGCCCTGGCCCTCAGGGGCTACGGGGCCGGCGCGGGCGCCGTCTGTGTCGCCGCCGCCGCGGGCGGCGTCTTCGGCGCGAACGGCCAGAGCTTCTGCCACTTCGCGACGGCGAGCGCGGCGGCCAGGACGATCAGCACCATCCAGACGAGCCTCCGGCGCCGCGCCGCCGCCCTGTCGGCGAACGGATCCGCGAGCGAGCGCTGGGCGCCGCGCGGGAGGACCGCGCGATCGGTGAGGGCGGTCCCCAGCGGGACGTTGATCTTCACCCGCCCGTTGATCGCCCAGCCGTTGGCGTCGAGGACGGGGCCGAGGTTGCGCTGCCGGAGCTTGAGCCAGGCGATCAGCATCGACGGACCCGAGACGGCCATGACGGCGCCAGCGACCGCGACGAGCTTCGCCCACCACGGCTGCAGCTCCATGAAGCCCGAGACGAAGCCCCCGAGCAGCGCGCCGAGGGCGCCGACGCCGACGCCGAGGGCCGCGATGATCCCGACCATCTTCCCCACGTCCACCGGCTCCGCCTTGGCCGGGGGCGCGCCGACGGCCGCCCCCGTAGTTTGCGTCGCCGCGGTGGAGAGCCGCGCGTCCGACTCCTTCTCGCGTGCGGCGGCGAAGCGGGAGACCTGGTCCTCGATCATCCGCATGAACTTCTTGTACGGGGACCAGAAGGCCTGCCTGAGGCTGATCGGGTTGTCGACGATCCGGACGACCGTGGCGTCCCAGTCCCGCCCCTTGCGGTCGAAGAAGACGCCGTTGCGCCCCACCGCGAGGAAGTCCGAGTCCCCCTGGGTGACGCAGGCGGCGATCTTCATCGCCTCGCCGGGCCGCCGGCAGTCGCAGTAGGCGAGGTAGAGGCGCGACTGCGCCGCGACGGCCGCGTGCGCCGCCGGATCGTCCACCCGGACGCACAGGTCGCAGCTGCGCGCGTCCAGGAAGAGCGTCCCCGCCTGGAAGACGGCGGACCGGGCCGGATCGTAGAAGTCGGCGAAGGTGACGAAGTTCCTCAGGACGGTGTGCAGGTCGCGCTGGTAGTGAACCATGCGGGCCACGTCGCCGATCGCGTTCCCCTCTGCCTCCAGCGCCTTGTCCTGCGCGATGAGCGCGTCGACCGCGCCCTTCCCGCCACCGGAGAGGAGCGCCTTCACGCGGGGCAGCCCCAGCCCCTCCACCGCCGCGCCCGCCTTGGCGGCGAGGTGGGCCTCGAAGGGAGCGAGCTTCGCCTTTACCGCCTGCCACTCCGCCGCGGTGAGCGCCCGCTTCTCGGCCCCGAGGAGGGGCACCACGGCTCCTGCGCGGAACGCCTCGACCGCGGCCTGCCACGCGGGGTTCACTCCCTCGGAGAGGGGGAGCGGTCTCCCCGCCTCGATCCGCGCCAGCGGAAAGTTGGCGACGTCGGTGCCGGTGGAGAGATCGCGCGCCGCGAGCGCAGTCCACTCCGCCTCGGTCCGCCCGAGCCACCCGCTGGCGCGCGGATCGGTCGCCGCGAGGGCGCAGCGGACGAAGTAGTCGTCGATCCGCGCGCGGATCGGCGCGAAGCAGGCGTGAGCGGCGGCGGTCGCGTCGCCGAGCGGCAGCACGCCGGGGGTCGCCTCGGCCTTCGCCCACCAGTCCGCGAAGGCCTGCAGCTCCTTCCAGAAGGACTCGAGCTTCGCCGCCCCGATCCCCTGGCTCCCGGACCGATCGGCCTCCGCGCCGACGCAGGCCATGGCGTCGACGATCACCTGCTTCGTCTCCGGGTCCCCGGCGGCCTCCGGCGGCACCACCCCGTCGCCGTTGAAGGGCGTCTTCTCGAAGACGCGGGTCAGGTCGGCGACGTCGGCCACCGTCACCTCCGCGGCGTCCGCCCTCCCGGCCGCCGCGAGGATCTGCCTCGCGGCGCCGAGGAGCGCGTTCCCTTCGGGCGTCGCCGTCGAGATGGCGGCGAGTGGCAGCGACGCCGAGCCCGGGACGAGCGACGCCAGGTCGGCGAGCCGCGCGGAGCACCACCGCACCGCGGCGAGGATCTCCGGGACGCGAACGCGGCCGTCCTTGTCCGCGTCCAGGTACTCGAGCGTGCGCGCGTCGAGCTCCAGGCCGCGGGTGGGGCAGCCGAGCGCCACCCAGAGCTTCGGATCGAGCTGGTCCAGGTTGGCGAGATCCGCGCCGGTGGTCAGCGAGACCTGGTCGAGCCCGCCGACCCGGTGAAAGCGCCAGCGGTGCAGTGCCTTCGAGTCCGCGTCAGAAGCCATGACGTTCCCCTCCGTGGATCCAAAACTCTACCCCACATCGCGGCCGAGTTGAGCGAGAATCACGGGTCATCTCGCGCCGCCACGGCGGCCGACGCCCGGGCTTCCCGGACCAGGAGGATGGTCACAATGAGTGCATCGCTCGCGCTGTTGCTAGCCTCGTCGCTCCTCGCGGAGCCCGACGCGGCCGACCGGGCCGCTGCCGCCGCGGAGAAGGCGGCCGCCGCCGCCCAGACC
>JBAVTL010000156.1:0-6116 GCA_049696175.1 Anaeromyxobacteraceae bacterium | reverse complement strand
CCGCGCAGCAGCCGCGCGGCCACGTAGCCATCGCCACCGTTGTTCCCTCCGCCGCAGATCACGAGGACCCGCCCGCTCGGTCCGGCGAGCCCGGCCGCCGCCTCGGCCACCGCCCGCCCCGCCCGATCCATCAGGGTGAGCGAAGGAATGCCGAAGTCCTCGATCGCGGCCCTGTCGATCTCGCGCATCTCCTCCGAGCCGACGATCCTCACGGTGCCCCCTCCAGGATGACGGCGGCGACGGCGACCCCAGCGTCGTGGGTCAGCGTCACGAGGACGCGGACCACGCCGAGCCGATCCGCGGCGGCCTTGGCGACCCCGTGGAGGAGGAGCACCGGCGCCCCTTCGCCCCGCTCGACCTCGATGTCGGTCCACGACACACCCGCGGGCGCGCCGAGCGCCTTGACCGCCGCCTCCTTGGCCGCGAAGCGAGCGGCGTAGCGCGCGGCGCCGTCGCGCCTGGCGTCGCAGTAGCCGCGCTCCGCGAGGGTGAAGCAGCGGGCCAGGAACCGCTCCGCCCGCCCGGGCTCACCCGCGACGATGCGGGCGATGCGGGCGATCTCGACGACGTCGATGCCGAGGCCGACGATCATGACCGTTAGCGGCGCTCCGCGTCCCGGAGGAGCTCCTTCATCTCGCGGACCGCCCGCTCCATCCCGACCAGGATCGCGCGCGCGACGATGGCGTGGCCGATGTTCAGCTCCTCGATCTCAGGGAGGGCCGCCACCGGCTGGACGTTCCGGTAGTTGAGCCCGTGCCCCGCGGCGACGCGGAGGCCCAGCTTCGCGGCCGCCTTGCACGCGTCGACCAACCGCCCGAACTCCTTGCGGCGATCGCTCGCGAGGCGGGCGTCGCAGTAGCGCCCCGTGTGGAGCTCTACGACCTGCGCCTCGACGCGGTGGGCCGCCTTCACCTGATCCAGATCGGGGTCGATGAAGAGCGAGACCTCGATCTCCGCGTCGCGCAGGTTCTTCACCACCTTGCGCAGCGCCTCGCGCCCGACCACGACGTCGAGCCCTCCCTCGGTGGTGAGCTCCTCGCGCCGCTCCGGCACCAGGGTCACCGTGTCGGGCTTCACCCCCCACGCCACCTTCACCATCTCGGGGGTCGCGGCCATCTCGAGGTTCAGGCTGCTCGAGACGGTCTTGCGCATCACCTCCAGGTCGCGATCCTGGATGTGACGGCGGTCCTCGCGCAGGTGGATGGTGATCTGGTCGGCGCCCGCCAGCTCTGCCAGCACCGCGGCGGCCACCGGATCCGGGTACTCGGTCCGGCGGGCCTGCCGAAGCGTGGCGACGTGGTCGACGTTGACTCCGAGGCGTGCGGGCATTGCCGAAATCTATGCGACCTCGGGGGGCGCGCGCCAGCGCTCGTCAGCGCCTGCTAGCCCAAAGCGCGGACGATCTCGGCGGCGATCGTCTCGGCGTGGCCGCGGGTCTTCTTCGCGTCGGGCCCCTCGACCAGCACGCGGACCTTGTTCTCGGTCCCCGAGAAGCGGACGAGCACGCGCCCGCTCTTCCCGAGCGCGCGCTCGACCGCCGCGATCGCCCGCTGCGTCCCCGGCAGGTCGGAGAGCGCGCGTCGCTCCTTCACCGCGACGTTGACGAGCGCCTGCGGCACCGGCTCGAAGCACCGCGCGAGGTCCGAGAGCGGACGCCCCTCGCGCGCCATCACCGCGAGGACGTTGAGCCCGGCCGCGACGCCGTCGCCCGTCGTCACGTGGTCGAGGAAGACGAGGTGGCCGGACTGCTCCCCTCCGAAGTTGTAGCCGCTGCGGCGCATCTCCTCGACGACGTAGCGATCCCCGACCGCGGTCCGGACCGTCTTGGCGCCGACCTGGGCGAGCGAGCGCTCCAGCCCGAGGTTGCTCATCACCGTCGCGACCAAGGTCCCCTTCGCGAGCTGCTTCCGGCGATGGAGGTCGCGACCGACGAGCGCCATGATGGCGTCGCCGTCCACGACGCGCCCCTTCTCGTCGACGAGGATCACGCGGTCCGCGTCCCCGTCGAGCGCGATCCCGAGGTGGGCCTTGTGGCGGAGGACCGCCTTCGCCATCGCCTCGGGGTGGACCGCGCCGCAGCGGTCGTTGATGTTCTTCCCGTCCGGGGTCACGTTGAGGGGAACCACCTTCGCCCCCAGCTCCTCGAAGACGTACGGCGCGACGTGGTAGGCGGCGCCGTTCGCGCAGTCGACCACCACCGTCAGCCCCTCCAGCGAGAGCTCCTTCGGGAAGATCGACTTGAGGAAGACGACGTAGCGCCCGATGGCGTCGTCGACCCTGGTGGCCTTCCCGATGCGCGTGGCGGTGGGACGGAGCCCCTGGAAGTCCTCCGAGCCGGTCGCGTCGAGGACCAGCCGCTCGATCTCCAGCTCCTGATCGTCGGGGAGCTTGAACCCGTCGCGCGAGAAGAACTTGATCCCGTTGTCCTGGTACGGGTTGTGGCTCGCGCTGATGACCACCCCTGCGTCGGCCCGCATCGACTGGGTGATGAAGGCGATGCCAGGCGTCGGGAGCGGGCCGGTCAGCATGACGTCGACGCCCATCGAGCAGATGCCGGAGGCGATGGCCGTCTCGAGCATGTAGCCCGAGAGGCGCGTGTCCTTGCCGATCACGATCCGGTGGCGGCGCGGAGCGCTCCGCACGATCCAGGCGAGCGCGCGGCCCAGCTGCAGCGCCATCTCGGCCGTCATCGGGTGGACGTTTGCCACCCCGCGCACCCCGTCGGTGCCGAAGAGGCGGCGGGGGGCTGAGGAGGCGGGGACGGACGGCTTGCGCGGTGCAGGCATCGATTCTCCGGGTGCGGCGCTGCGGCGGTGTTCGCCTGGGAAGTCTACTCTCGCGGCTCCGGCATGGTGCCGTCGCGGATCGCCGCCGCGACGTCGGCCGCCTGGCGGGCCTCCCGCACGTCGTGGACGCGAAGGATCTCGACGCCGGCGAGGACGCAGGCCGCGACCGCGGCGAGGGTCCCCGGCAGCCGCTCCGCGACCGGAGCCCCCGTCACCGCGCCGATGAAGCTCTTGCGCGATGGGCCCACGAGGAGCGGCCTCCCGAGGGCGCGGAGCGCATCGAGCCGCCGGAGGAGCGTGAGGGTGTGCGTGGCGTTCTTCGCGAAGCCTAGGCCGGGATCGACCACGATCGCGTCGGGCGCGACACCGGCCGCCTCGGCGCGAGCGATCGCCTGTCGAAGCTCCGCCACCACCTCGGCCACGACGTCCGTGTAGACGGCGCGCGACTGCATGTCGGCGGACGCACCGCGCGCGTGCTGGAGCACCACCGGCGCGCCCGCGGCGGCGACCGCCGCGAGCAGCTCGGGATCGTCTCCGCCACGCACGTCGTTCACGAGATCGGCGCCCGCCTCCAGCGCCGCCCGGGCCACCCTGCCCTTCCAGGTGTCCACCGAGATCGGGAGCCGGAACCCCCTGGCGCGAAGGCGCTCCACCACGGGGACGACCCGCCGGAGCTCCTCCTCCACGTCCACGGGCGGTGACCCCGGACGCGTCGACTCACCGCCGAGGTCGACGAGGTCCGCCCCCTCCTCCACCATCCGCTCGGCGCCAGCCACGGCGTCGGCGAGGGCGAGGTAGCGCCCCCCGTCGGAGAAGGAGTCGGGGGTCGCGTTGATTATCCCCATGATGAAGGGGCCCGGCCCCTCCAGGAGCCGGCCCCCCTGGCCTAGCCGTATCGTCACCAGCCCCCCCAGCCCCCGTCAGCCGCCTTCCCGCGCCGGCCCTGGGGTCGGGCGCACGGACGCCACTGGCGCCGTGTCTGTCGCGGGGGGGGCGTCCTTCGGCCTATCGGGGATGGTGGTGGCCATCGGCTTGCTGGGCGGCGGCCGGGTGATCGTCCCGCCGCTCATCAGCAGGTCGACGTCCGCCGCGTCGAGCGTCTCGTACTCCAGGAGCGCCGCCGCGATCCGGTCGAGCACGTCGCGCCGCTCGAGCAGGATCTTCTTGGCGCGCTCGTACTGCTCGGTGATGATCCGGTGGATCTCCGAGTCGATGTCGCGAGCGGTCTGCTCCGAGTAGGTCTGCTGGACCGACATCTCGCGGCCGAGGAAGACCTCGCCTTCCTTCCTGCCGAAGGCGAGCGGCCCCATCTTGTCGCTCATCCCCCACTCGCAGACCATCCGGCGGGCCATCTCGCTGGCCCGCTCGATGTCGTTCCCGGCCCCCGTGGTCTTGTGGCCGAAGGTGATCTCCTCGGCGATCCTGCCGCCCATCAGGATGGCGATCTGGTTGAGCGCGAACTCCTGGCTGATGTTGAGCCGATCCTCCTCGGGCAGCTGCTGCGTCACGCCGAGCGCCCGCCCGCGGGGGATGATGGTGACCTTGTGGAGCGGGTCGGTCCCGGGGATGACCTTGGCGACGAGGGTGTGGCCGCCCTCGTGGATCGCGGTCGTGTGCTTCTCCTTCTCGGTGATGATCATCGAGCGGCGCTCGACCCCCATGATCACCTTGTCCTTGGCGAACTCGAAGTCCTCGATGGTCACGCGCTCGCGGTTGCGGCGGGCCGCGTAGAGGGCGGCCTCGTTCACGAGGTTCTCGATGTCGGCCCCGGAGAACCCGGGCGTGCCACGCGCGATCTGGAGGAGGTCGATCGCGGGATCCATCGGGACCTTCTTCGTGTGGACCTTGAAGATCCCGAGCCGGCCGTTGACGTCCGGGCGAGGCACGACGATGCGGCGGTCGAAGCGCCCGGGACGGAGCAGCGCAGGATCGAGCACGTCCGGACGGTTGGTGGCCGCGATCAGGATGACCCCCTCGTTCGACTCGAAGCCGTCCATCTCGACCAGGAGTTGGTTCAGGGTCTGCTCGCGCTCGTCATGCCCCCCGCCGAGCCCTGCGCCGCGGTGCCGCCCGACCGCGTCGATCTCGTCGATGAAGACGATGCAGGGGGCGTTCTTCTTCCCCTGCTCGAACAGATCGCGGACGCGGCTCGCGCCGACGCCGACGAACATCTCCACGAAGTCGGAGCCCGAGATGGAGAAGAAGGGGACGCCGGCCTCGCCAGCCACCGCGCGGCCGAGCAGCGTCTTGCCCGTCCCCGGGGGGCCCATGAGCAGCACGCCCTTCGGGATGCGCCCGCCTAGCCGGGTGAACTTCTTGGGGTCCTTGAGGAAGGAGACGATCTCGTGCAGCTCCTCCTTCGACTCGTCGATCCCCGCCACGTCCGCGAAGGTGACCTTGTTGGCGTTCTCCGTCATGAGCTTCGCCTTCGACTTGCCGAAGCTCATCGCCTTCCCGCCGCCGGCCTGCAGCTGGCGCATGAAGACGAAGAAGAGGAGGAAGAGGGCGACGATCGGCAGGTAGTTCAGGAGGAAGCTGAGCCAGATCGAGGCCTGCTCGGGCTTCTCGAACTTCAGGGCGACGCCCTTCTCGCGCAGCTTCTCCGCGATCGTGGCCGACGCGTCGATGGGGCCGGTCGTGTGGAACTTGGAGTTGTCACGGAGCTCGCCGAAGTAGTCGAGCTCCTTGATCGTGAGATCCTTCACGTCGCCCGTGTCCACCTTGGACATGAACTGCGACCAGGTGAGCTGCTTCGGCTCCTGGCTCCGCTGCTGCTGGAGCACGGAGAGGCCGGCGATGGCGAGGGCGATGAGGAAGACCCAGACGACGGCGGTCCGGTAGTTCTGGCGCAAGTTCGGCTTCCCTTACGGCGACGGCCGTGGTGTTGGGGGTTGCTCAGCCATTTATAACAGCACTTCCAGCCCGTTGCAGCACGCCCCGCCCTTCCAGCGTCACGCGGGCGGGGCGCGGCGAACGGTCAAGGAGAGGGAGCCCGCCCCAGCGGATCGGATTCCGAGCTCCGGGACCGCCAGCACGTTCCCCGCCGAGTCCGCCAGCACGAGCAGTCCGTCCCGGCGATCCCGCGGCACCTTCTGGTCGATGAGCCACGCCTTGAGCTTCTTCCCTCCCCGCGCCCGCTCCGGCCGGATCCGGTCTCCGGGGAGCCGCCCGCGCAGGAAGAGGGGCCATGGCGGCGGCGCCTCCGTGGCACCGTCTACGATCGCCAGCTCGACCGTGACCCCCCCGTGCCGGTAGGCGCCAGGCCCCGGGACGCGCACGACGGTCCGCGCCTCTGGAGCGGCCGAGGCGCGCGCCGGCTCGACCGTCAGC
>JBAVTL010000155.1:0-2450 GCA_049696175.1 Anaeromyxobacteraceae bacterium | reverse complement strand
CCTTGCGGCCGACCCGCCTCTCGTCCGCGCAGCGGCCACGGTACCAGTCCACCGCGGCCTGCGAGGGCTGGCCGCGCAGCTCGCCGGCGATGGAGGCGCGGAGCCGGGCGGCCTGGTCGGCCACCTTGGGACCCGAGCGGTCCCCGATCCCGGCGAGCAGCCTGTCGGCGCAGCCGTACAGCCGCGCGCCCCAGCAGGCTAGCGCGCGGTAGTAGTCGATGAGGGCGTCCGCGCCGGGAGCGTCGTCGCCGCCGAAGAGCTCCACCGCCTCCTCGTGGCGTCCCAGCTTCACCATCGCGGAGGCTATGTAGGGATCGGCGCCCCGCGCCCCTAGCCGTTGGGCGACCCGGAACTCGACGAGCGCCTCCTCGAACCGTGCCTCCCGGAAGCGCTGCGCGCCGGCGAGCAGGTGCTCGTCGGCGCCAGCGCTGGGCGAAGCTGCTGCGAGGAGCATTGCCAGCGCGTGTGCGATCACTGGTCCCCCGCCTACGGCATCATCCCGTTGCCGCCCATGGTGCCGGTGCCGCCCATCCCGTGCATGTCTCCGCTGCGGGTAGTCTCGGCCGCCTGCGTGCAGTCGCCCGCGCCAGCGCCCGAGCCCGATCCCGACATCATGCCGTGGCCACCGGCGCCGCGGCGCGCCTCCTGGGCCTCTCCCGCCTGCTCGCGCGCGGTCTTGCGATCGACGTGGCGCATCGCGGCCCGCTCCACCTCGGCGTGACGGGACTGGAGCGCGTGGTGCTCGGCCGCCCGCATGCCGGACGACTCTCCCGGGAGCGCCGCAACCCCGGCAGGCATCCCGGCCTGCTCGGCCAGCGCCTCGCGGACGCGGTCGCGGGCCTGATCGCGAGCCATCTCCTTCGCCTGAGCCCCCTGCCCGGTTGCCGCGGGGTCGCCGAGCATGTCGCGGGTCCGGTCCTGCGTCTGGGGCTGATCCTTCGCCTCGACCCGGTCCTTCGTCTGGGTCTGGCCCTGCGCCTCGACCTGGTCCTTCGTCTGCCGGCCCTGATCGTCCGCGACGGCGGGCCCCGCGAGCAGCAGCCCGGCGGCCATCGCGATGGAGAGCTTCGTCATCATGTTCGTCACCTCTGGAGGTCGCCGCGCCATGCGGCTCGGACCCAGGAAGAGCAACCGCCGTGCCCTCCCCGATGGCGCCGATTATCGCGGACTTGCAGCGACGTCGCCTCCCCCGGTGTACGGAATGGGACAGGGGGCCGTACCTGCTGGTACAGGCCCCCGTCCGGGTCCAGGTGCGCGCTACCGAGTCACTCTTCGAACGTCAGGCTCCCGAAGCGAAGGCGGACGAGCGCGACGTTTCCCGCGTCGTCCACTCGCAGGTCGACGAGCATGCGCGTCTGCATCCTCGCGCCCTCGCGCTCCTGCCATGGAAGTCCGCCGACCCGCTTCCACTCGTCGGCCATCGCCTTCTCGAGCGCCCTCGCCTTTTCCTCGGGCAGGTAGAAGCGTCCGGCGCTCTCCAGCTGCACGCGCATCCAGGGGGCCAGCTCGGGCGTGATCGGCCCGGACCGGGCGCCTCGCCAGCGCGCCCGCAGGATCGCGCGCTCGGGCGCCGGTGATGGGGGCTCGCGGCCGACCGAGACGAGCGTCCAGGCCGGCTTGCCCTTCTGGACGACGACGTAGACGAGCTCTCCGTCCGTTAGCCCCGGCTCCACCTTCCCCGCCACCGGCTGCTCGACCTCGTACCCGAGCGTCAGGTAGTAGCCGCCGAACGGGCTGAAGGGATCCACCGGCGCCGTGCGGAGCGTGAGCTCGCGCCCGCGCGCCCGCGCGAGCACCTGGCGGGCCGGGACCGCGGCGAGGATCGCGAGCTGGAGGGCGATCACCGCGGCGAAGCGGAGCCGCTTATCCATGGGTCACCTCCGCGCCCCGGTGCAGCCGCCGCTCGAACGCCATCGCGGCCACCGTGACGCCGGCGCCGCAGGCGATGAAGGCGAGCCCCTTGAGCCAGAGCAGGTGCTCGATCTCGAAGAAGCGCGAGACGATCAGGACCGCGAGGACGAGGACGCCCTCCCAGAACGGGGCTCGCTGGAGGGACGAGAGCCCGCGGACGACGCGCCCGAGCCCGAGGTAGGCGAGCGCCAGGTTGGCGACGATGACCGCGCCGCGCCCGTCCTCGATGGCGAGGCCGGCGTAGAGCGCCGGCAGGGAGACCACGAGGAGCATCGCCTCGCCGCGCGCCAGCGCGTCCACCTTCTCCCGCTTCAGCCCGGCGAGGAGGAGCGCGCCGGCGACGAGCGCGAGCGGCACGCTCGCCAGCAGCAGCGGCCGCGAGCCGAGGTGCTCGATCCGCGCCTCGCGCGCCATGTCGCTGAAGGACAGGCTGTACGCGAACGCGAGGAAGGTGAGCCGCCCACCCACTCGCCCAGCGCCCGCGAGCCGGGCCTGCTCGTCGGTCCTGGCGGCGAGCGGGAGCGCGGCGAGCGCGGCGC
>JBAVTL010000154.1:0-5736 GCA_049696175.1 Anaeromyxobacteraceae bacterium | reverse complement strand
CCTCGCGCGCGCTGATGACGATGGCCGCGGCGGCGCCGTCGCCGATCGGCGCGCACATCGCCCGCGTCAGCGGCCAGGAGACGACCCGGTCGCCGAGCACCTGCTCCGGCGTCATCGGGATCCGGATCTGGGCCTTGGGGTTGGCGGCGCCGTGGCGGTGGTTCTTGGCCGCCACGGCCGCCAGGGCCTCGAGCGTCGTGCCGTGGCGCGCCATGTGCCACAGGGCGAACGCCGCGTAGACGTCCATGAAGACGGAGCGTGGCCCGGCCTCCTCGCCGGCGGGGATCCGTGCGGCGAGCGCCGGCCGCTCACGCCGCAGGGCCGCGAGGCTCTCCTCCCGCAGGGCCGCCAGGCGCGCCAGCTGCTCCCCGGACCGGGCGACGTCGAGCGCGGCGCCGAGGGCCCCGAACGTCCGCTGGGGATCGCCGGGGACGAAGAGCTTGTCGGCGCCGAGCGCCAGGACGCGATCGTACTGGCCGGAGCGGACCGCGAGCGCCGCGAGGTGCAGCGCGGTCGAGCCGCCCGCGCAGGCGTTCTCGACGTTGAACATCGCCTTGCCGGCGAGGGGCGTGCCCTGTAGCGCCACCTGGGCGCGGATCAGGTGCTGCCCCTCCTGGTAGCCCTGGACGGAGTTGGCGAAGACGACGGCGTCGACGTCCTCGAGCGCGATGCCCGCGTCGGAGGCCGCCTCCCGGGCCGCCTCCAGCGCGAGGTCGCGCAGGCTCCGGTCGGGGTGACGCGCGAAGGCCGTCTGCCCCACCCCGGCGATGTACGCGTGGGTCACCGGGAGGCCTCCGCGGCGTCTGCGCCGGGGCTCTCGACGTGGCGCGCCCCGGCCAGCAGGTCCGACGCCTTCTTGAGCAGCGCCTTCTTGACGCGGCCGGTCGGGGTCTTCGGGAGCTCCGCGACGACCTTGAACATCGACGGGACCTTGAACTCCGCCAGCCGCTCGCGGCAGAAGGCGGCCAACGCATCCGGCGTCGCGGGCTGGCGAAGCACGACCAGCGCCAGCACGTCCTCCTCGCCCACGCTTGCCGGGACGCCGATGACCGCCGCGTCCGCCACGGACGGGTGGGTCATCAGCACCTGCTCGACCTGCTGTGAGGAGACGTTCTCGCCGCGCCTCCGGACGACGTCCTTGATGCGATCGATGAAGGTGAGGAAGCCCTCCGCGTCCACCACGCCCTGGTCGCCGGTGTGCAGCCAGCCGCCGCGCCAGAGCGACGCCGTGGCCGCGGCGTCGTTCAGGTACTCGATGTTCCAGAGCCTCCCCATCTCGCCGGTGGGGCGGACGCAGATCTCGCCCGGCTGGCCGGGCGGGAGCGGCCGGAGCTCCTCGTCCAGGATCGCCACGTCGTTGTAGGCGGCGGGCAGTCCGATCGTGCCGACCTTCCTGAGCTGGCGGTCGACCGGGCTGATGGTGTTGATGCCGGTCTCGGTGAGCCCGAAGCACTCCACCACGGCGAGGCCGAAGCGCCGCTCGAACGCCTCGTGGATGGTCGCCGGCGTCGCCGCGCAGAGGACGGCGCGAAGCGGCCCATCCCCGTCGTCCGAGCGCGGCGGCTGCGCGTGGATCATCGCCAGCACCGGGCCGAGCAGGTTGACCTCGGTGGCCCCGCCACGCCGGGCGAGCTGCCAGAAGCCCGACGCGGTGAAGCGAGGCGCCAGCAGGATGGAGGCCCCGGTGGTGATCGCCATGGCCGTGGAGAGCTGCGCGTTCCCGTGGAAGAGCGGCAGCACGATCATGAGCCGATCGTCGCGGGTCAGGCCGAGGTGGCGCCCGATGTGCCTCGCGATGATCGGCATCGCGGCGTGCCGCCACACGACACCCTTGGGGCGGCCGGTGGTGCCGGAGGAGTAGATCACCTCCATCACGCCGTCGCCGCGGCACGCGCCGCTCACCTCGCCCTGGGCGCCACCCGAGACCTCTGCGAAGGAGCGGGTCCCCGCGGCCTCTGCGCCCACGGCGATCACGGTCCGCAGCGCGGCGGGGCGCCCAGGCAGCGCGCTCAGGGCTGGGAGGAGGTCGCGATCGACGAAGAGCACCGAGACGCCGCTGTGCTGAAGCTGAAACGTCAGGTCGTCTCCACGGAGCGCGCCGTTGAACGGGACGATCGGCATCCCGGCCAGGTTCGCGCCGAACCAGATCGCGTAGAACTCCGGCCGGTTCAGGACCATGAGGCCGACGGGATCGCCGGGCCTCAGCCCGGCGCGCTGGAGCCACCCCGTCACCCGGAGCGCGGACTCGGCCAGCCGCTCGCGGGTGAAGGTCTCGCCCTCGAACCACAGCAGCGTCCCGCCGGGATCCTGCTCGGCGGACTCCAGGAACATCAGCGGAATGGGCACGGTTCAGCCCTCCCCCTTCGCGTCCAGCTTCCTCCCGACGTCGAGCGACAGCGCCTCGTTGACCCCGTCCTCCACGAGCGCGCTGCGGGCGTCGCGGAACAGCATCTCGACGTCCGACTCGCGCCCGAGCCCCATGCCGCCGCAGACCTGGATGGCCTCGTGCGCGTTCTGGAACGCCGCCTCGGTGCAGTAGACCTTGGACGCCACGGCGTGCTTCAGGCTCGGCGTGAGCGTGCTGTAGTTGAACGCGAGGGCCCGCCTCGAGATGGCGCGCGCGATCTCCACGCGCTGCCACATCCGGGACAGCGTCAGCTGCACCGCCTGGTGGCGCCGGATCGGCGCGCCGCCCTGCACGCGCACGCCCGCGTACCGGAACGCCTCCTCGTAGGCCGCGCGCGCCACGCCGGTGAAGATGGCCCCCATGGCCGAGTTCGCCATCGCGAGCGTCGCGTCGAGCGCGAACGCGTAGGTCTCGGGATCCTGGACCAGCATCTGCCGGGCGGGGATCCGGACGTCGTCGAAGTAGATCTCGCCCTGTGGCAGCGCGCGCTGGCCGTGCTTGTCCCAGGGCTTGCCGCGGCTCACGCCCGGCGACCGGAGATCGACGAGCGCGACGCCGGCGCCGCGCATGCCCTGCGCCTTCTCGACGCCGACGAACAGGAAGCAGTGGGTGGCGATCGGACCGTTCGAGACCCAGGCCGCCTTCTGCCCGTTGAGCACCCAGCCGTCCCCCTCCCGCCTGGCGGTCAGGCTGGGGGTGAGCTGCGTCGCGACCTCGAGCTCCGGCCCGAGGAGCCAGTCGGTGCCGTGGTCCGGCTCGGTGATGCCCCAGCAGCCGATCACGCTGGCCTCGCGGTCCGAGGTGAACGGGATGACGAACTCGTTCACGAGCGCCTCGCTCTCGGAGGCGAGCAGCGTGCACCCGAAGGCGGGGAAGGAGCTCACCCCGATGGACACGGCGAGGGCACCTGAGCCGGCCCCGAGCTCCTCGAGGGCGATGTGGATGCTCGCCGGATCGAGCCCCATTCCGCCGAAGGCCTCAGGGAGGAGGATCCCATGCAGCCCGGCCTCGTAGGTGGCCTTCATCGCGCCCAGGTACGCGGGGTGCGTCGGGACGTCCGACGCCGGCACGGCGTCGAGCGCGCGCGCCGCGGGGCGGATCACCTTCCGGGCGAGGTCCCTGACCAGCGTCCGGATCGCCTGGTGCTGATCGGTCAGCGTGGTGTCGAGCTCCAGGTACATGG
The DNA here is from genome assembly GCA_049696175.1 of Anaeromyxobacteraceae bacterium. Classification (GTDB taxonomy): domain Bacteria; phylum Myxococcota; class Myxococcia; order Myxococcales; family Anaeromyxobacteraceae; genus DATIVK01. The sequence goes on along the minus strand of JBAVTL010000154.1, from coordinate 2,146 downwards.
GGGTCACCGCCTCCCGACGCCGTGCTGGGCGCTCAGCTCCGGGTAGAGGGCCTTGACCGGCTTCACGAGCGGGATGAGGCCGAAGATCTTGGTCACGGGGCCGGTCGCCCTGATCTCCCCCCTCGCGGTCGCGAGCGGGACGTTGAGCTGATCGAGCCAGAAGCGATGGGCGACGTCGCCCTTCATCTCCATCGTGACCACGGGCGCGTCGGGCGTGCCCGTCCAGGCACCTTCGTGCACGGTGCCGTCGTGGAGCAGCCAGAGGTCGGCCTCGGGGTCGTGGACGCGGAAGTGCACGAGGACGTCGAGCGCCCTGAAGCGCTCGCGCACGGCCGGGTCGGTGAACGCGCGCCTCCAGGCCGTGCCGATCACCGCAAACAGCTGGCCATCGCTCTCGTAGGTGCCCATGGCGTGCCCTCCGCTTCGAGGCTTCAGAGCATCGGGCGTACCAGGTGGCCCGCCGGGCCGGCGCCGCGGCGAAGTCCACGGAATTCCTCGCCGCGAAGTGGGCGGGCCCTGCGCGGTCGGCGGCCGTCACCTGGCAGAACTGCGAGCGATGCGAAATACTGGCAGTGATTTCCAACGTCAGGACGATTCGCAAGAACGCGAGGGGCTCGCAGGAATGCAAGAGACCTACGAGGCGATCTTCAGGGCCAGCCCGCTCGGTGTCATCGTCTTCGACCGATCCGGGACGATCCTCGAGGTGAACGCGCAGCAGGAGGCGAGCTCGGGGGTGGGGCGCGCGGCGCTGGTGGGGAAGAAGCTCGTCGAGGTCTACGCCGGGGTTGTCGGGCGCTACGACCTCTCACCCCACTACGGCCGGCTCGTGGCGGAGGGGCGCCCCTTTCGCGTCCAGATCGAGCGCTACGAGCCGCAGTTCATGCAGAAGGTCGTGCGCTTCAGCCTCTGGGGCTTCCAGCTGGTCGCCGGCGAGCGGTTCTGCGTGCTCACCGAGGGCGTGGACGTCGTGAGCGTGCGCGGCTCCCCGGACATCGTCGGGGCGAGCCCCCCGATGATCCCCGTCTTCCGGTTCATCGAGCAGTGCGCCCGGGTGAACACCTCGGTGCTGCTCGGCGGCGAGTCGGGGACGGGCAAGGAGCTGGTCGCGCACGCCATCCACGCGCGCAGCGACCGGGCGCGCAAGCCCTTCATCGCGGTCAACTGCGGAGCCTTGCCTGGACCGCTGCTGGAGGCGACGCTCTTCGGCAGCGAGAGGGGCGCCTTCACCGGCGCCGACCGCCGGACCAGGGGCTACTTCGAGGCCGCCGACGGCGGCGTCCTCTTCCTCGACGAGATCGGGGAGATGTCCCTGGAGTTCCAGGTCAAGCTGCTGAGGGTCCTGCAGGACGGGCTCGTCACCCGCCTTGGCGGCACCGAGGCGATCCGCACCGACGTCCGCCTCGTGTGCGCCACGAACCGCGACCTGGAGGCGGACGTCGCGGCCCACCGCTTCCGTCAGGACCTCTACTTCCGGATCAACGTGCTGCAGCTCGACCTCCCGGCGCTGCGGGACCGGCCGGAGGACATCCCCGTCCTCGCCCAGCACTTCCTGAAGCAGCTCGACGAGAAGCACCACCTGGGAAGGAAGGTCATCTCTCCGGCCGTCCTCGACACGTTCCTCGGCTATGGGTGGCCGGGAAACGTCAGGGAGCTGGCCAACGTCCTCGAGAGCGCGTACGTCACGGCAGCCGGGCAGAGCATCGGGCCCGAGCAGCTCCCCAGCCGGGTGCGCGAACGGGCGCTGCTCCACCCAGCAGGCCATTTCCTGCCGCACGAGTACCGCGAGGCGCTGAGGCGCTTCCGACAGGCGTACTACCAGCAGGTCATGGCGTTCGCCGACGGCAGCGTCCAGGAGGCTGCCAGGCTCGCCGGCGTGAACCAGTCGACCCTCTATCGGCTGGCGCCTCCCCGGGACTCCTCGGGTCCCTGACCGGGCTCAGAGGCGCGCCGCGATCCTCGCGAGGCCGCCGAGGTCGCTCACGTCGTCCTCGATCCGTGGGACGACGGCGCACGGCGCGTCGATCGGCTCGGTGAGGTGGAGGATCGCCTCCCGGTCGGCCGAGGCGAGGAGCTGGTGGTCCGCCAGCGCCGCCGCGAGCCGGTCCGCCAGCGCGGCGTCTCCGCCCGGCAGCGCGACGGAGAGGGC
>JBAVTL010000153.1:0-3093 GCA_049696175.1 Anaeromyxobacteraceae bacterium | reverse complement strand
CCCGGGACCCGCTCCCGCCGCGCGGTCTGGCTGCAGGGCGCCGGGCTCGCGGCCGTCCTCGCGATCGCGCTCTGGCCCCGGTTCGCGACGCTGCCCATCCTCTTTTCGCGGGGCGAGCTGATGCAGTGGGATGGGGACTCCGCGTACCACCTGAAGCGGATCCTGTACGCCATCTCCAACTTCCCCGGCCTGCCGCGCTTTGACCCACAGATGAACTGGCCCGGCGGCGCGCCCTGCCCGTGGACCGACGGCTTCGACCTGCTCGCCGCCGCGTGGGGGCTCCTCGCCGGGTTCGGGAGCCCGGAGCGCGCCACGATGGCGGTCCTCCTCTTCACGCCCCTGCTCGCGCTCCTGGCGGTCTGGGCGGCCATCGACCTGGCCCGCCTCGTGATCCCGGAAGGCCCCGCCCGGGAAGCCGCGGCGCTCTCCGCCGGGGCGCTCACGGCGCTCGCCCCGGCGTTGGTCTACCAGTCGCAAGTCGGCTTCCTCGACCATCACGTGGCCGAGGTGCTCTCCTTCCTCCTACTCGCGGGGTGGGCGCTGCGTCGCCTCCCGCTCCCAGGCCGGCGCGCCGGGGTCGGGATCGCCTGGGAGCTCGCCGGCGCACTGGCCGCCACCTTCTCGCTCTGGGTCTTCTCGGGGGGGGTCATCTACGTCGGGATGGCCGCGGCGATCTTGCTCGTCGCGCTGCTCCAGGACGAGCGCCCCGCCCTCGTGGGATCTGGCGTGCCTGCCCTGGCGGGCGCCGCGCTGGCGGCCGCGCTCCTCTCCCTGCCGGCGCTCCGCGCACACGGCCGAATCGTCTCCTACCAGTTCCCGTCGCTGCTCCAGCCGCTGTTGGTCGCAGGCGCAGCGCTCGCGCTGGGGCTGGCGCTCGCCGCTGGGCGCGCCGCGCGCGGCCTCCTCAGGAGAACGGCACTCTTCGCCGTGCTCGTCCTCGCGGCCGCTGCGCTGGGAGCGGCGCTCCTGCCGCACGCGGCCCACGAGCTCCGCGCCGGGATCGAGGGCTGGCTGCTGCGACGCGATCCCTGGATCGCCACCGTCCAGGAGTTCCAGCCGTTCGCCCATGGCGCCCCGACCTTCGCCCTCGCCCTCTTCTCAGACTTCGGCACCATCGGCGTCACCGCCCCGCTGCTCCTCGCCGTCGGCGGCTGGGTGATCGTCCGAGGCACCGGCAAGCGCGGAGTCGCCTTCGTCGTGCTGACGTGCGGCTTCGTCCTCCTGGTCCTGCTCCAGATGAGGTTCGAGCGGATCGGCGAGCCGCTCCTCATGATCGACGCGGCGGCCGTCTTCGCCGCGATCGCGCAGCGGAAGCGAGATCGACCCCGACTCGCCGCGGTCCGGCTCTTCCCAGCGCTCGCCGTGGCCGTCCTCGTGGCGGCCGATCCGAAGCTGCGCGAGGCCCTGACGCCCGCGTGGGCGCGGATCCGGCCGGAGGCCAGCGCGGCGCTGGCGCTGCGCGACCTCGCCCACGGGCGGAGCGAGGAGGGGGCGTTCTCCGCCTGGGACCACGGCCACATGGTCAACGTGATGTCCGGTCTCCCGACGCCCACGAACGGCTTCGGCTCCTACCTGGACGCGGCGGAATTCGAAGCCTCCGGGCGGATACTGAAGGCGGACGCCCGGGCCTTCGACGCCTACCTCTCCGCCCATCGGCTGCGATGGGTGGTGGCTGGCGCGACCTGCACGCCCCTCGTCTTCTCCCTCGCGCGCCCCCCGTTCCGGGCCGACGCCTCCCGGCGCGGAGGAGTCATGGACCTGGAGGCCATGAAGTCCGCGCCGCTCTCGCCGCTCCTCATCGGCGGCTCGGGGATCCCGGGCGCCGGGCTCAAGCACCTCGAGCGGCTGATGCCGGTCTTCGGGACCACCGATCAGATCGCAGGGCTGGCGTTCCCGCTGCCAGCACTCTGGGTGTATGAGCGCGTCCCCGGGGCGAAGCTCGTTGGGAGCGCGCCTGCGGGGGCGCGCGTCGTCGCCACGCTCCGCTTCCGCGAGCAGGGCAGGCCGCACGCATGGAAGGCCTTCGCGGACACGGGGGCCGACGGCGCGTTCGAGCTGATCGTACCCTTCCCCACCGGCCTCCTCCGCCCGGCCGTCGACTCCGATCGGCGCTACGCCCTCTCCGTGAACGACGGGCCGCCGACGGAGGCCGAAGTCCCGGAGTCCGCCGTGCGGGCGGGAGCCACGGTCCGCGTGGGCCGGATCGCAGCCGGGCGCGAAGGAGGCGGTCAGCCCGCTGCGGTCGCGGCCGGGAGCCTGAGCGTGAAGGCGGCACCTCCTCCTTCACGGTTGGCGACCGATATCGTGCCGCCGAAGGACTCCACGATCCCGTGACAGACCGACAGACCGAGCCCCGTCCCCTCCCCCGGCGGCTTGGTCGTGAAGAACGGGTCGAAGATTCGTGAGAGATCGACCTCCGGGATCCCGGGACCCCGATCGGCCACCTCGACCTCGACCATCGCCCCGTCGACGCGCGCGGCGATCCGGAGCGGGCCGCGTCCTCCCATCGCGTCCCCAGCGTTGAGGAGGAGGTTCAGGAAGAGCTGGCAGAGCCTCCCGTCGTCGGCGCGCACCGGCGGCAGCTCCTCCGGCAGCGCCAGCGTCACCTCGACGTCGCGGAACCTGGGCTGGACCCGCGCGAGCCGCAGGGCCGCGTCGAGCGAGCTGGAGAGCGCCACCGGCGTGAGGTCGGGCACGGCGGGCCGCGCGAAGTCGAGCAGCTCGCGGATGGTCCCGTCGATCCGGCGCGTCTCGACGGCGATCCGGTCGAGCCAGTCGATCACCTCGGCATCGCCCCCCGCCACCGTGAGCCTGGTGTGGGCCAGCGCCGCGTAGCCGCCGATGGCGCCGAGCGGATTCCCCACCTCGTGCGCCACCCCGGCCGCGAGCCTTCCGACCGTCGCCAGCTTCTCGCTCCGAAGCAGCGACTCGCGCGCCGCCGCGAGCTGGGCGTTGCTCGACTCCAGCTCAGCGACCTTGGTCGCGAGGCGGCGCCGCTCCTCGACCAGCGCCCCCGCGAGCCGCTCGAAGGCGATCGCCGCGCGCGGCAGGCCGTGGCTCGCGCCCTCACCGGGCTGCTGCAGGATGGGAAGC
>JBAVTL010000152.1:0-1663 GCA_049696175.1 Anaeromyxobacteraceae bacterium | reverse complement strand
GCGCGGTAGCGCTGCCCGGAGCGCGCGAGCCCGTCCAGGCCGGTGAAGCCCGCGAGCCAAGCGCGGTGGGCGCCGTCGTCGCTCCAGCGCTCCCGAAGCGCCTCCCAGCCGCGCTCCTCCTCCTCGGGCGTCATGCCGCTCCCGCTCACCCGCCGGGCGCCGTGCCCGCGCCGAGCTCGGCCGCGGTCATCTCGCGGAGGCCGCTCGCGTCCACCGTGAGGAAGAAGAGCTCCTTCTCCGGCATCCGGCGCGCGTTGAACGACAGGTCGCCGGTCGCGCCCTTGAAGTCGTGGAGGCCGGCGAGCCCGTCGCGGACCGCCTGGCGGCTCTTGGTCCGCGCCTGGTCGATCGCGCCGCGCGCCATCCGGGCGGCGTCGAAGGCGCTCGCCTCGAGGATGGTGGGGACGGCGGAGGCGCCGTACCTCCGGTGGAACGCCTCGACGAAGCGCTTCGTCTCGGCCCGCGCCGAGCCGGCGAAGAAGCCGTCCACGTAGATCGCGCAGCGGACGTGGCGGCCGACGGAGCCGGGGGACTGGTCGAAGAGCGTCTCGTCCACCCCCCACGCGTTGGCCCCGAAGAGCTGCACCGCCTTGAGCTCGGGGCGCCCGGTGGTCCTGGCGATGCGCGCGACCTCCTCCTTCTCGCAGGTCTGCGTCACCAGGTCCTCGACTGCGAGCGCCGGGGCGATGAGCTTCACGCTCTTCGCCTGGTCCGGGATGAAGATCGCGTCGAAGTCGGTGACCGGCGCCAGCTTCGCCTGGACCTTCTCGACCGCCTTCCGGCGGTGGAACTGGTCGCGCTCCTCCTTCCCGGCCTCCCAGGCGGCGCTCCGGTAGTCCGCGCGCTCGTCCAGGTAGAGCTTCCCGACCATGCTCTTCACGAGCGGCGTGAAGGTGGTCCGGTCCGAGGCGTAGGTCTCCGCCGCCCGGATCTCGCCGCCGCGCGCCTCGACCTCGTCCCAGAAGGCGTTGGCCAGCTCCACGCCGTACGGGATGGAGGGGTAGAAGAGCGCGAAGGAGTGCATGCCGCGCTTCTCCATCGCGAAGCGGACCAGCGCCTTCGCCTGGGCGCTGGAGGTGAGCATGTTCTGGAAGACGTACGGCCCGGCGTCGGTGATCCCCTCCTGCTTCGAGAGCGACAGGAACGGGACCTGCAGGTCCTCGGCGGTCGCGGCCGAGCGCTCCGCCTCCGCGTTCGTGACGCCCCCGACGATGACGATCGCCCCCTCCTCGAGCGCGAGCGCCTCGATGGCCGCCGCCGCGCCGTCGGGCTCGCCGCGGGTGTCGCGGGAGACCACGCGCACCTTGCTGCCCTCGCCAAGGGCGAGCGAGATCCCCTGGAGGATCGCCTCGCCCCAGCGCTTGTAGTTCCCGGAGAGCGGCACGGCCACGCCGATGACGTCGGGGCGGGCGAAGGTGAGCCGGCCGACCCGGTCGACGAGCGCCTTCGCGTCGGGGGCCCAGGGCGAGTCGGGCCAGTGCAGATAGACCTCGCGGGCCGACGCCTCCGCGTTCGCGAAGTCGCGGAGGTGGAGCTGGATCCGGGCCAGCTTCATCACGACCGCGGGCAGGATCGGCGAGTCCGCCGGGAGCTCCTCGCGCAGCCGCGCGACGTCGATGAAGGCGAGCCGCCCGTCCACCGCGTCCGCCGCGCGCGCCAAGGC
>JBAVTL010000151.1:0-4900 GCA_049696175.1 Anaeromyxobacteraceae bacterium | reverse complement strand
AACCCGGCGAGCGCGCCCAGGACCCCGGCCTCCGCGTTCGAAGGCAGCGAGTCCTTCGGCGGGGGGTCCTCGAAGAGGCAGCGCAAGCAACCCGCCGGCCCCGGGACGATGGTGAGGAGCTGGGCCGTGGTGCGAAGGATCCCCCCGTGCACGAGCGGCTTCCCGACGGCGACCGCCGTGTCGTTCGCGAGGAACTTGGTGGCGAAGTTGTCCGAGCCGTCGAGCACGACGTCGACCGACCGGACCAGCTCCTCGGCGTTTCCAGGGCCGAACCGCCCGTCGATCGCCTCGATCTTCGCGTCGGGGACCAGCGCCCTCAGCCGCTCCGCGGCGACCGCGGCCTTCCTCGCCCCGAGGTCCGCCTCCCCGAAGAGCGGCTGCCTGTTCAGGTTGCTCGTCTCGATCGCGTCGGCGTCCATGAGGACGATGCGCCCGACGCCGGCGGCGGCGAGCGTGTAGAGGGCCGGCCCACCCAATCCGCCGGTCCCGATGACGAGCGCGCTCTTTGCGGTCAGCGGCATGGTCATCCCTGATACCGCGCCGCCGCTGCGTGCGGGAGCCCCCAGGACGAATTACTGCGTACAAAGGGCAGAGCGCCCTTGCGGCCCGGGCGGGCCTTTGCTAGAAAGCGACCCTCTTCAACGCCCAGGTGGTGGAACTGGTAGACACACCATCTTGAGGGGGTGGCGCCGTAAGGCGTGCGAGTTCGAATCTCGCCCTGGGCACTCTGAAGAACTCGAAGGGGATCGGGCAGCCGCCCGGTCCCCTTTCGTCTTTCCGGGGCTGCGACTACGGGGCCACGCCGAAGGCCAGGTCGTCATGGTCGTCCGTCGAACCCGAGGAGCAGGCGTTCGCCGTGGCCGTGGCGGCCCTGTGGCTCGCGCGGATCGCCTGCACCGCGCCGGTCCCGAGCACCAGCTCCACCGAGAGCACCTGGCGCCCCGCCCGATGTGGCGTGAGCGTCGCCGCGTACGTCCAGCTCGGCGTGGGCGCGAGCGCGTCGTTGGTCAGGTACAGGTCGATCGCCTCGTCGACCCACGCGTCTGAGGCGAAGATCTCCACCTCCGCCACGACCGGCTTGCCCGCCGCGAGGGGCGTCGCGCCGGCGGTGTAGATGCGGATAGCGTCTGTCGATGGGGCCACGTGATACGCGCCGGTCGCACCGTCGGCGCAGCCGCTCCGGAGCGTGTTCGGCGAATTCGCCTCCGGACCGAGGGCCGCCCGCCCGTCGAGGAGCGCCCCGCTGTCGCAGTAGAACTTCCCGTCGGTGCAGCGAGGCACCTTCAGGGCCGCGTCGCGCGCGGCGTTCGGCGTAAACGGCACCGAGAACGCCAGATCGTCGTGATCGTCATACGAGTCCGCCACGACGGTCCCGTCCCCTAGGACTGTCCCGCATGACGCCGCCGCGCCGCCGTATCGGAAGCGCGCCCGTACGGCCTGAAGCGCGCCCGGAGGCAGCACGTACGTGGTCGAGAGCACCTGCGTGCCCGCGCGCGACGGCAGCAGCGTCGCCACGTGGCGCCACGACGGCGAGCCAGCCACGGTCGCCTGGTACAGGTCGAGGGCGTCGGCCCCGTAGGCCGACGACGCGAACACGGTGACCTCGACACGAGCCTGCTTGCCGGGCGCCAGCCCGCCGCCGTCACCGGTGCGGAGGACGATCCGCTCGATCGACTCTTCCTGGAGGTAGGTCCCCAGCTCGCCGTCCGGGCACGTCCCGCCGAGCGTGTTGGGAGCGTTCAGCTCCGGGCCGAGCAGGCCGCGCCCTTCGACCAGGGCGCCGCTGTCGCAGAAGCTCGACGGGATGAAGCACGCAGGCGCGAGCAGGGACGCGTCGTACAGCGCGTTGGTGGCGCTCGCGACCGTCACGAACACGGGGTTGCTCGCCTGATGGTTCCCCGAGGTGTCGTACGCGGTCGCGACGACGGCATGGGAGCCGTTCGCGACGCTCGCGCTGTCCCACTCCAGCTCCCAGGGTGCGACCGCATCGGTCGCGACGACGACGCCGTCGACGGCGAACTCCACGCGGGCGACCCCCCGATCGTCCGCCGCGTTCGCCTTCACGAGCACCGTCCCGTGGACCGTCCCGCCGTCCACCGGGTTCTGGATGGAGACCGTCGGGAGTGACAGGTCCGCTCCGGGCGTATTCACCGCGAAGACGAGGTCGTCGCGGTCGTCGAAGCTGCCCGGGGCACAAGCCGAAGGCCCGCTCTCTGCGTATCGAGCCGCGGCCCGGACCGCCTGCACTGGGCCCGTCGGGAGGACGTAGGAACCCGAGATCGTCTGCAGCCCGGCGGACGTCGGCGCGACGGTCGCGAACCAGACCCAGGCGGGCGCGCTCGCGTCGGCGGCGTAGAAGAGGTCCACGCGGTCGAGGTCGGGGGAGACCGCGAAGAAGTCCACGTCCACCGAGACCGTCTTCCCGGGCGCCAGGCTCGCTCCGTCCAGCGTCCGGATCGTGATCTGATCGATCGACTCGTCCACGTGGTACTGGCCCAGCTCTCCGTCCACGCAGCCGTCGAGGGTGTTTGGCGCGTGGAGCTCGGCGCGGAGCGCGAGCGCGGCACGGCTGTCCACGGCCGTGCCCGAGAAGCAGGACGGCCCCACCGTCGCGCACGCCGGGACCTTCCGCGCGACGTCGAAGTCGGCGGTGGTGGCGTTCCAGACCGTGACCGGCACGATGGCGCTGGTGTGGGCGTTGCCGGCGGCGTCGTACGCGATTGCCGCCACGTTCCAGGTGCCGTTGTCGAGGGCGGTCGTCGCCCAGTCGACCTCAAAGGGCGCCGTCGCGACCGTCGCCAGCACGGCGTCGCCGACCCAGAACTCGACGTGGTCCACCAGCTGGCCGTCGGTCGCCGTCGCCTTGAGCGTGTAGGTGCCAGAGACGCTGGCGGCCGCCGCCGGCGCGGTCAGCGTCACCACGGGCGGGGTGTTGTCCACCCAGAAGTCGGAGGCCACCGTCGCGGAGTTGCCCGCGCCGTCCCAGGCCGTCGCCGTCGCCGTGTACTTGCCGTCGGCGAGCGTCGCGGTGTCGATCCGGACGGAGTACGGCGGCGCCGTGAAGTCGACCGGCGCTGCCGCACCGACGGTGAGCTGCACGCGCTTCATCAAGCCGTCGTCGGTCGCGGACGCCGTGACCTCCGCGATCCCGCGGACGGTCCCGCCCGCAGGCGGCGCGACGATGGAGACCGCAGGCGGCGTCGAGTCCTTCACCTCGACGGTGATCGGGGCGCTCGTCCCGACGTTCCCCGCCGCGTCGTAAGCCTTCGCAACCAGCGCGTAGCTGCCGTTCGGGTAGGAGCCCGACCGCCAGGTGGCGGTGCAGGGGGCCGTGGGATAGGACCGGGCATCGGTCGCGATCACCGTGCCGTTGGCGAGGAACTCCACCTTGCGGATGTTGGCGATCCCCCGCACCACGTCGCCGATCTTCGCGGAGAGGATCGTGCTCGCGGCGACGACGTCGCCGTCCAGCGGCGAGGTGATCTCGACCGTCGGGGCGACGTGATCGACGTAGACGACCACCGGAGCGCTGAGGGTGGCGTGGCCCGCCGCGTCCCGGGCGCGCGCGGTCAGCGTGACGTAGCCGCTCGCTGCCGCGGTGTCCCAGCCCAGGGTCCACGGCGGGGCGGTCCGCTCGCCGATCACCACGCCGCCGGCGAGGAAGGTGACCGACGTCACCGCCCGGTCGTCCCACGCGTCCGCCGTGAGCGTCGCGATCCCCCCGACGGAGTCGTCGGCCTCCGGTGTCGCGATGACGACAGTCGGGGAGACCACGTCGGCGACCTGGAACCCGACCGCAGCGCTCGTCTCGGCGTTCCCCGCCCCGTCCACCGCCCGGGCGGTGATCGTGTGCGGACCGTCCGCGACCGACGCGGCGTTCCACGGGACCTCGAAGCGATCCGTCCCAGGGAGGGGCGCGGTCGACGTCCCGACGATCGCACCGTCCACCATGAGCTCCACCCGGCTCACCACCGCGCGGTCGTCGGTCGCGATGGCGGCCAGCCTCGTCGCGCCTCCCAGCACCGCCCCCGCTAGCGGCGCGGCGACGTGGACCACCGGCTTCGCCAGGTCTGGGGTTCCCGCCCCGACGGCGAAGACGAGGTCGTCCCGGTCGTCGTAGATCCCGTCGGTGCAGGTCGCCGGCGAGCCGTCGAACCGGAGCGCGGCGCGGAACGCCTGGAGGCCGCCCTCGCCGAGCGTGTGCCGGAACGTTAGGGTCTGTTCGCCCGCGCCCTCCGGGTGGAGCGTGGTGACCAGCTCCCACACCGGGGCGTTGGCGTCCCGGGCCACGTAGACGTCGATCGAGTCATGCGTGAAGTCGGCGTACGCCCACGCCTTTACGCGAACCTCGACGCCCTTCCCTACCGCGAGGGGCGAGCCGTCGAGCGTCGCGACACGGATGGCGTCCAGCGACTCGTCGATGTGAAAGAACCCGCTCGCGCCGTCGGCGCACGGAAGGCCGATCGTGTTTGGCGCGTTCCGCTCGGGTCCTACCGGACCGCGCCCCTCCAGGACCGGCCCGCTGTCGCAGACGGGACCCAGCGCGGAGCACCTCGGTGCGCCCGTCGCAGGGTCGAAGACCGCGAACCCCGGGTTCTCGAGCGTCACCTCGACGGACGCGCTCTGCCCCTCGTTCCCCGCCGCGTCGTAGGCGCGGGCGATGAGCGTGCGTGGGCCATTGCCGAAGGCGGCCGTGTCCCAGGTGACCGAGTACGGCGCCGCCGAGTCAGCGGAGAGGTAGACGCCGTCAACGTAGAACGCGACCTGCGTCACGCCGACCGAGTCGTAGGCGGTCGCAGCGATCGTCACGGACCCTCCGAGCGTCGCCCCCTGCTTCGGGACGTCGATCGAGACGGTCGGCGCGGTCGCGTCGTCGTGGCCGGCGCGCACGGCGTCCGGC
>JBAVTL010000150.1:0-1721 GCA_049696175.1 Anaeromyxobacteraceae bacterium | reverse complement strand
GCGGAGGACCACGGCGTCGCGGAGCGCGGCGGCGAGGAGGACCCCCTGCGGGAGGAGCCAGAGGAGCCCGGAGGCGAGGAGCGCAGCCTCGGCGACGCCCCGGAGGAGTGGAGCGCCGAAGAGCCTCGCGGCCGGGAAGCTTCGCGCCGCGAGGGCGCCAGCCAGCAGGGCGAAGCCGTGCAGGTGGAGGAGGCGCTGGAGCTGCGGCGCGATCTCGCCGAGCCCCAGGCCGCGCGCGCGCGCCTGGAAGAAGATCGCGGCGCCGAGGAGGAGGCCGCTGGCGAGCGACGCCGCGTACGGAAGGGTCACCCGACGCGCCGCCCCGCCCCGGAGGAGCAGCGCGGCGAGCGCCCACGCCAAGGCCCCGTCGAGGACGACGAGGAAGCTGGTGACGAAGGATCCCTCCATCGCGCTCCCGCTACTCCAGCACGATGCTCCCCTTCACCATCTTCATGCCGCAGGTGAAGAGGTAGCTGCCGGCAGGCGCGGCGGGGATGAGCAGGTCGGTCGCGCCCTGGGCGGGGAGGGCGAAGTCGAGCTTCAGGTCGGGGACGATCAGCTGGGTCGCGCAGGAGTGGCGCTCCCGCACGACGACGTGGAGCCGGAGCGGGACCCCGGCCTTCGCCAGCAGGACGTTCGGCCGGTAGACGCCGTCCGCGACCTCGACGGTGAGCTCCTGCACCCCGTCCGCCGCGAGCTTCGCGTGCCCGGGCTTCGCCCGGTCGAAGACGGCGGGCGCGGCGAAGATCGCCGCCACGGCGATGGCGATCACGAGCCCCATCCCGAGGAGGCCGATCACGACGAACCGCTTGAAGGGGACCTGCAGCTGCGGGCTCTGCTCGGTGCTCATCTCTCCTCCGTGAAGGTCAGGTGGCCTCGTTGCGCGGCCGGTCGCCCTGCGCCCGCTCGTCTGCGACGAGCGCGCCGTCGACGAGCCGCAGGATCCGGTCGCTCCAGCGCGCGACCGCCGGGTTGTGCGTGGCGCAGACGACGGTGAAGCCGGCCTCGTCGTGGAGCCGCGCGATGACGTCGAGCACCACGAGGGCGCTCTTCCAGTCGAGGTTGCCCGTCGGCTCGTCGAGGAGGAGCACGCCTGGCTCGTTCACCAGCGCCCGCGCGATGCAGGCGCGCTGCCGCTCGCCGCCCGAGAGCTGCGACGGCAGGTGGCTGGCGCGGTGCGAGAGCCCGACGCGGTCGAGCGCGCCGAGCGCCTCGGCCTCGTCAGCGACCGAGTGGAAGTGCTGCGCCAGCATCACGTTCTCGACGGCGGAGAGGAACGGGACCATGTGGTGCTGCTGGAAGACGAAGCCGACGCGCTCGCGCCGGAGCCGGTTCTGCCCGTCGGCGTCGAGCGCCGCGAGGTCGCTCTCGCCGAGCAGGATGCGCCCCGAGGAAGGGGTGTCCATGGCGCCGAGCAGGTGGAGCAGGGTCGACTTCCCCGAGCCCGAAGGGCCGACGAGGCTCACCCAGGAGCCCGGGGCGATCTCCGCCGACAGCTCGCGCAGCGCCTCGGTCTCGCCGTAGCGCCGGATCACCTTGTCGAGGACGATGCGTTCGCCGGTCACGTTGGGCTCCAAGCTGGACGCCGACTGCATCGCCGGCGGGGCGGTACGGCGCGTCCCGTGGCGATCATCCTGCGCGCAGAATATCGCACGGGTTCACCAGCAGCGCCCTGCGGACTGGCCAGAGCGCCGCCCCCAGCGCGATGACGAGCGCTGCGG
>JBAVTL010000149.1:0-2235 GCA_049696175.1 Anaeromyxobacteraceae bacterium | reverse complement strand
GAGCGGCACCTTGCGCAGGTGGAGCGGCGCGAGGTGGAGGACGAGGCCGCCGAGCCCCAGCAGCGCGCCGATGCCGACGGAGATTCCCCCGAGGAGCGTGACGTGCCCGCCGCCATTCGAGAGCGCGACGAGCCCCCCGGCGAGGAAGGCTGACGCGATGAGCCCGGTGAAGACGAGGGCAGCGGCGTTCCGCACCTGGCCGGTGGCGCGATCGATCGCCTCGGAGGAGACGTTGACGCGGAGCTTGCCGGACTCGAGGTCGACCAGGATCTGTCCGAGCTGGGTCGGGAGGTCCTCGGCGAGCCCCTGGAACTTCAGGAGCGACTTGAGGAACTGCCCCGAGGCGTCCCCCGGGTTGAAGCGTGCGAGGAGCAGCTCCTTAGCGTACGGGAGCCCCACCTCGAGGATGTCGAGCCGCGGGTTGATCCTGCGGATGATCCCCTCGATGGTGATGGCCGCCTTCGCCAGCACCGCGTACTCCTTCGGGACCTTGATCTTGTGGCGCACCGCGAGATCCAGCAGGTCGCGGAGGAGCGTCGCGGTCCGGATCTCGTCGAGCCTCAGCCCGAGGTAGCGCTCCAGGATCCCGTCGATGTCGGCGCGGAAGTCGACGAGCGGCTGCCGCATCTCGGAGGAGCCGAGCCGGTTGAGCAGGCGGGCGATCGACTGCGAGTCGCGCAGCGCGACGCCGATGATGAGGGTGACGAGCGCGTCCTGCTGGACGCGGGTGAGCCGCCCGACGAGGCCGAAGTCGAGGAGGGCGATCCCGTCCCCGGGGAGGACGAGGATGTTTCCCGGGTGGGGATCCCCGTGGAAGAGGCCGTCCTCGAAGAGCTGGCTGAAGGCGGCTCCGATGACGTTGCGCGAGACCCGGTCGAGATCGAAGCCCCCCGCCTCGGTCACGTCGCCGAGCTTCGTCCCCTGGATGTACTCGAGCGTCAGCACAGTCGCAGAGGAGAGGTCGTCGAAGACGCGCGGGACGATTGGCACCTTCCGCTTCGCCGCCGCGGCGCCCATCTCCTTGGCGTTGCGGGCCTCGTTCGAGAAGTCGAGCTCCTCGTGGATGGTCCGGTCGAACTCCTCGATGATGTCGGTCGGGGTGTAGACGCCCGTCTCCTCGACCACGGCCCCGACCACGCGCGCCAGGTAGTAGAGGATGGTGAGATCCGACTCGATCCGCTCACGGATGCGGGGCCGCTGGACCTTGACCACCACGCGCTCGCCCGCGTGGGTCCGGGCGAGGTGCACCTGCGCGATGGACGCGCTCGCGAGCGGTCGGGGGTCGAGCTCCGCGAAGAGCTCCTCGACGCGCTTGCCGAGCCCCCGCTCGATCTCGTCGCGGATCTCGCGGATGTCTACGGGCGGGCAGGCGTCCTGGAGCTGCTCCAGCTCCTCGATCCAGCTGGAGGGGAGGAAGTCCGGACGCGTCGAGAGGAGCTGCCCCAGCTTGATGAAGGTCGTCCCAAGCTCGGCCAGGAGCTGGCGGAACCGCGCCGCGGTCTTCCGATCCGGGGGAGGCACTCCTCCGGTCGCCTGCGGCACCGCCTCGCGCCCCAGCACCTCGCCGACCCGCGATCGCTCCAGGTAGGCGCCGAAGCCGTGGCGCGCGACGGCCGCCGCGATCTGGCGGAGGCGGTTCAGGTCCTGGAAGGCTTCTCGGAACATGCGCTGGCGCCGATGCTAGCGCCGTTCCGGGGCTGGATGCGATAACACACCCTGCGCGCATGCCCGATATCGCCCCCGCCACCACCCCGATGATGCGCCAGTACCTCGAGACCAAGGCGAGGTACCCGGACGCGATCCTCTTCTTCCGGCTCGGCGACTTCTACGAGATGTTCTTCGAGGATGCCGTGACCGCCTCGGAGGCGCTCCAGATCACCCTCACGTCCCGCGCCAAGGGCGACGACCGGGTGCCGATGTGCGGCGTCCCCCACCACGCCGCGCGCGGCTACGTGGCCCGCCTGCTCGAGAGGGGCTTCAAGGTCGCCATCTGCGACCAGGTCGAGGAGCCGGGGAAGTCGGCCATCGTGAGGCGGGAGGTGACCCGCGTCGTGTCGCCGGGGATGGTCTTCGACGATCAGGTGCTCGAGGCGCGCGAGGCGAGCTTCCTGGGCGTCGTGGCGCTCGGCGGCGATCGCGTCGGGGTCGCGCTGCTCGACGCCTCGACCGGGCAGCTCCTCTGCGGCGAGGTGCCGGACGATGCGCGCGCGGTAGACGAGCTGCGGCGCGCCGGCG
>JBAVTL010000148.1:0-3214 GCA_049696175.1 Anaeromyxobacteraceae bacterium | reverse complement strand
GCTTCCCCGACGCGGCCTCCCCCACCATGTCCTGCAGCGCGTCGCACGCGTCGAAGAGCACGTCGAGCACCCACGGCTCGAAGCGCCCGATCCCCCGGCGGAAGACGTCCACGAGATCCTCGGCCTTGTGGGCGAGCGCGGCGGTCGCCTCCAGCGACATCGACGCGCTCATCCCCTTCACGCTGTGGGCGTGCCGGAAGAGGCTGTCGATCACCGCGCGCGGATCGCCCTCCTCGGACAGCGCCCTCTCGAGCTTGACGAGGTCCGACGAGAACGCGGCGAGGTGCTCCCCGGCCTCGGCCAGGTAGAGGGTCAGGTACTTCTGGAGATCTAGCGCCACGGTGGGGATCCGGGCGCGCGGGTCAGGCGTCGCCCAGCACCTTCTTCACCACGGAGAGCACGTCCTCGGCCTTGAACGGCTTCACGACGAAGTCGCTCGCGCCGGCCTCGATCGCCTCCATCACGAGCGACTCCTGCCCGAGCGCGCTGCACATCACGATCACGGCCTTGCCGTCGCCCTTGATGATCTCGCGCGTGGCCTCGATGCCGCTCTTGAACGGCATGACGATGTCCATCGTCGTCAGATCCGGCTTGAGCTCCCGGTACTTCTCGACGGCCTCGAGCCCGTTGGCAGCCTCCCCCACGACCGTGAAGCCGGAGCCGGAGAAGATGTCCTTGATCATGTTCCGCATGAAGATCGCGTCGTCCACGATGAGGACTCGCTTCGCCATAGTGCCTCGGCTCCCTCCCGGCTCTGCGCGACCGCTGCGCCGCCGACGAACCCGAAAAGTACCACCCCTGTCAGCGGCCGGACAAGGAACCGGCCGGCCGGGTCACGCGCCGCTCCCGAAGAGGCCGTCCGCCGCCTCCGCGAGCCCCTCCGGCGCGAGCACCGACACCGCGAACCCCTTGATCACGGTGACCCCGCGCACGACGCGATCGTCGCCGGGGGGAGGCACGACCACCGGCTCGACGCCGAGCCCCGCGGGTCATCCCTCCCTCTCCCCCACCGAGGGAGAGGGGACGGTGCCATCAGCCTCCGCTCCCGAAGAGGCCGTCCGCCGCCTCCGCGAGCCCCTCCGGCGCGAGCACCGACACCGCGAACCCCTTGATCACCGTGACCCCGCGCACGACGCGATCGTCGCCGGGGGGAGGCACGACCACCGGCTCGACGCCGATCACCTGCGTGATCAGGAAGCCGAGGCTGCGCTTCTCACGCTCCAGCACCAGCACCTGCCCCTGGCCGCCAGTGAGCGGCTGGGGCGCGAGCCCGACGAGCGGCGCCAGGTCGACCACCGGCAGGACGCGGCCGCGGAGGTTCATCACGCCACGGACCGCCTCCGAGACCCGTGGCACGCGCGCGAACGGAGGCTGCGGGACCACCACCTCCCGCACGGCGCCGAGCGGAATGGCGAAGCGCTCTCCCGCCGCACGGAACACCACGTGCCGGACGGGGTCGCCGCCGGCTGCGGCCACTGGCTCGGCCACGTCAGGGCTCCGGACCGGGCATGATCACCCCTGTCCGAGCCGGAAGCGCGACACGACGGTCTGCAGCTCCACGGACAGGTTGGTGAGCTCCTGCGCCGCGCTCGCCATCTGGGCGACCGCCGCGGTCTGCTCGGCGGTGACCTTGCGGACCTCCTCGGTGGACGTCGCGTTGGAGTTCGCCACGTCCGAGATGTGGTCCATGGCCTGGACCATGTCGGCCGACCCCTTCAGCTGCTCCCGGGCGGCCTGCGAGATCACCCGCACCTTGGCGGCGCCGGTGGCCGCGATCTGGGCGATGTCGGCGAGCGCCCGGATGATGGCGTTGAGATCCTCGCGCCCCTCGCCCAGCTCGGCCACCGACTCCTTCATGGTCCCGACGACGGTGGCGGCGCGGCTGGAGATGTCGGCCGCGAGGCCGCTGATCTGCTCGGCGGAGCGGCCCGAGCTCTCGGCGAGCTTGCGCACCTCCTCGGCGACCACGGCGAAGCCGCGGCCGTACTCGCCGGCGCGCGCCGCCTCGATGGTCGCGTTCAGGGCGAGGAGGTTGGTCTGGTTCGCGACCTGGGTGATCGCCTCGACGATCTTCGAGATCTCCTTGGTCCGCTCGCCGAAGGCGAAGATCTGCTCGCTCGCCGCCTCGATGCGCGCGAAGACCTTCTTCACCTTCTCGCCGGTGAGCCGCGCCGCCTCGCCGCCGCTCGCGGCCGACGAGGAGGTCTCCGTCGAGGCCCTGGCCGCCTCCTCCGCCGAGGACGCGGTCCGCTCGATCGAGGCGGCGATGTCGCCGATCACCTTGGAGGTCCGCTCGACCAGCTCCGACTGCTGGCCCGCGCCGACCGCGATCTTCTCCATCGAGCGCGCCACCTCGTCGGTGGAGGAGTTCACCTCCTCGGCCGAGGCCTGCAGGTCGTTCGCGCTCTCCGAGACCGAGGAGGCGGTCCGCTGGATCCGCGAGACCAGGTCGCGCAGGTTCTCCTGCATCGTGCGGATGGCCTCGGTGAGGTCGTCGATCTCGTCGTGGAAGCCGCGCTGCTCCTCCGAGTGGACGCTCTTCGAGAGGTCGCCGGCGCTGATCTCCGCGGCGCTCTCCTTGAGCCGCGCGAGGCGCGACACGCGGGCCAGCGACATGGTGAGCAGCCAGCCGATGCCGAGCGTGCAGAGGAAGAGGACGATCACCTCCGCCGCCACGCTGTCGAGCCTGCTCTGCACGTAGGGGATGAGCGCGAGGAGCGCGCCGCCGAGGATGACGTAGGAGCCGAGGATCTTGGTCTGGAGGGAGATGGTGAGCGTCCGCCGCCACGGGGACGGCGGCCGGATCCCCTCGCTGACCGCGCGCCCTCGCATCGCCACGAGGTGGGGCGCGTCCTGCCATCGCGCTGACGGCCGGGTGGAGGTCAGGCGGTCGTCTCGGCTCGGGGGGGACACGTTGTGAAGCTCCCTTCGTGTGCGCCCGGAGGACCCAAGGCAGGATGGATCCTAGGGGCGCCGGCGGGTTTGTCAAAGCCGCGTGCCGCGGCTCGCGAGGTGATCGTGCCCCGGGAGGTACGGATGGAGCCTCCCGGAGCGCTCGACCACCTGGACGCCGGCGCCGGCCATGATCGTCCCGACGACCGCGATCCGCGTCTCCGCCCGCGCCGCTGCCCGCCGCGCCGCGGCGAGCCTCCGGAGGGGCACCGTCACGCACAGCTCGTAGTCCTCGCCGCCGGACAGGGCGGCCGCCCAGGGA
>JBAVTL010000147.1:0-6451 GCA_049696175.1 Anaeromyxobacteraceae bacterium | reverse complement strand
GCTCGCGGCCCCGGGCTCGGGCTCGGCCTGCCCGACGGGCGCCGGCGGCTCCTGGGCGAGAGCCGGCCGGGCTGCGCAGAGCGCGAGGAGGAGCCCGAGTGTCGCGGGGCGGGGGCGTGGTGAAGGCATTCGTGTCTCGTCTCCCCCAAGGGGCGCTCCCCCGCCCACCGGCGCCGCTACAGCTGGATCTGCGCGCCCATCTCGACGACGCGGTTCGGCGGGAGGCCGAAGAAGCCGCCGGCCGTGGCCGCGTTGCGCGCCATGATGATGAAGAGCCGCTTCCGCCAGCGCCACAGCTTCGCGGGCCCGGTCGGGAGGAGCGTCTCGCGCCCGAGGTAGAAGGTCGTGTCCATCGGGTTCATCGGGATGGCCACGTTGGGCGGCGGGCGCTCGGGCAGCGACGCGAGCAGCTTCGGGACGTCGGGCGTCTCCATGAAGCCGTAGTGCGCGACGACGGAGTAGAACCCCGCGCCCAGCGAGTTGGAGACGACGCGCTCCGCCTCCGGCACCGAGGGCACCTCCTCGGTGAGGATCGAGACCAGCACGACCCGCTCGTGCAGGAGCTTGTTGTGCTTGAGGTGGTGCAGGAGCACCGCCGGGACGATGCCGACGTTGGACGTCATGAAGACGGCCGTGCCGGGGACGCGCGCCGGCTTCCGCTTCGCGAGGTCCGGGAGGAAGAGGTCGAGCGGCAGCGACGCGCCGCGCAGGGCGTCGCCGAGGGCGTCGCGCCCGCGCTTCCAGGTGGTGAGGAGCGTGAACACCAGGACCGCCATGGCGATCGGCACCCAGCCCCCCTCCTCGATCTTCACGACGTTGGCGCCGAAGAAGGCGACGTCCACGGCCATCAGGAGGACGGTGAGCGGCCAGGCCTTCCACCGGCGCCACTTCCAGAGATCGCGCATGACCCGGTGGAAGAGGAGCGTCGTGATCATCATCGTGCCGGTGACCGCGATGCCGTACGCCGCGGCGAGCGCCGAGGAGGTCTTGAAGCCGAGGACCAGCGCGATGGTGGCCGCGCCGATGGCGGCGTTCACCTCGGGGACGAAGATCTGGCCGATCTCGGTGTAGGACGTGTGCCGGATCGTCACGCGCGGGAAGTAGCCGAGCTGGACCGCCTGGCGCGTGAGCGAGAAGGCGCCCGAGATGAGGGCCTGCGAGGCGACGATCGTCGCGGCCGTCGCGATGGCCACCAGCGGGTAGATGGCCCAGGAGGGCGCCAGCATGAAGAACGGGTTCGTCGCCGCGCCGGGATCGTGGAGCAGGACCGCTCCCTGCCCGAAGTAGTTGACGAGCAGCGCCGGCATGGCGAGGCCGAGCCACGCGAGCCGGATCGGCCGCCTGCCGAAGTGGCCCATGTCGGCGTAGAGCGCCTCGCCGCCGGTGATGCAGAGGACGACCGCGCCGAGCACGAGGAACCCGTGGACCCGGTTCGCGACGAAGAAGCGGATCGCCCAGATCGGCGAGACGGCGCGGAGCACCGTCGGGTCCTTGAGGATGCCGTGCACGCCGAGGGCGGCGATGGTCACGAACCAGACGAGCATGATCGGCCCGAAGACCGCGCCGACCAGGGCCGTGCCACGCTTCTGGATCAGGAAGAGCCCCACCAGGATGAGGACGGTGGCGGGGACGACGATCCTATCGAGCGCCGGCGCGGCGACCACCACGCCCTCGACCGCGGAGAGGACCGAGATGGCGGGGGTGATCACGCCGTCGCCGTAGAGGAGCGCCGCGCCGAAGAGGCCGAGCAGCAGCAGGGCCTTCCGGCCGCGCTTCGTCGCCTCGTACTTCCCGACCAGCGCCATGAGGGCGAGGATGCCCCCCTCGCCGCGGTTGTCGGCGCGCATG
Source organism: Anaeromyxobacteraceae bacterium (assembly GCA_049696175.1). Classification (GTDB taxonomy): domain Bacteria; phylum Myxococcota; class Myxococcia; order Myxococcales; family Anaeromyxobacteraceae; genus DATIVK01. The sequence continues at coordinate 4,603 of JBAVTL010000147.1, read as the reverse complement.
ACGAGCGCCAGGTACTTGAACGTCACCACGAAGGTGAGCGACCAGAAGACGAGCGAGAGGACGCCGAGGACGTTCTCGGGCGAGACGAAGACGGCGTGCGTCCCGTTGAAGCACTCCTTGAGTGCGTACAGCGGGCTCGTGCCGATGTCGCCGTACACGACGCCCAGGGCGCCGAGCGAGAGTGTGAGGAGCGCCTTTCCACTGGGGGGCGCGCGATTGGCGTCGTGGCTCATACCGGGGGTTCGGGCGGCGGAGCAAAGCAGAAAGCGCGGTCGGCGGGAAGGGCGGCGGCAGGGTCCTTCTCAACCGGCCGGATAGACGGGGGAATCGGGCGGATCCGGGGCCGCTGGCCTTCCCCGCCGCTCCGGGAGAAGATGAACTGAACCTGGATCGAGCCGAGCGCAACGGACGCGAAGGAGCCGCCATGACGGGAGAGGACCGCAGCACCAGCGGGCTCGCGCCGGGCTTCCTCGTCGCGTCGCCGGCGCTGAACGACCCGAACTTCCGCAGCTCCCTGATCCTGATGGCGGAGCACTCGCAGGAGGGGGCCTTCGGCCTCGTGGTGAACCGCGCCTCGCCGCTCTCGGTTCGGGCCCTGCTCGACACCGTGAGCGCGGAGCTCGGCGACGCGGCGGAGAAGACCGGGCGCGCCGTGGGGCAGGTGCTCTTCGGGGGACCGGTCGATCCCGAGCGGCTCTGGATCCTCCACCGGCCGGGGGCTGCGCCGCCAGGGGATGACGGGGAGCCGCTGGGCGCCGGCGTCGCCCTCGGCGGCTCGCGCGCCCTCCTGGAGAAGCTCGTCCTCGCGCCCGACGCCGGGCCGTTCCTGCTCCTGCTCGGCTACGCGGGCTGGGGCCCGCTCCAGGTGGAGGCGGAGGTGACGCACGGCTCCTGGATCCCGCTCGCGCTCGCTGGGGACCTCGCCCTCGACCTGCCGCTGGAGGAGCGCTGGGAGGAGGCGGTGCGCCGGCTCGGGATGGAGCCGGCCGGCCTCGTGTCGGGCGGCGGCGCGATGGCCTAGCGCCACCATCACATCCCGGGGATTCGCGGGACGGTCCCCTTCTTCGAGAGCTTGAAGTAGGCGCCCCAGCCCTGCTTCATCCAGTGGCCTACGACGGGGAGCGGGATCATCCGCTCCTTGCGCTCGGTGCGGTGCACCCACGCGGCGCCGTTGCCCATGTCCATCAGGCAGAGGATGTCGACGCCGGCGACGTAGGTCTCGCGCTCAGGCCGGCCGGCCGCGAGCGCCGCGATGTTGGCCGCGGCGACGCGCGCCATGACCTCGGCGACGTGCCCCTGCTTGGCGCGCCACTCGGGGCCGAGCAGCGCGGCCGCGTCGCCGACGGCCCAGACTCCCCGGAAGCCCGGCACCGCGCAGCCGGCGTCGGTCGTGACGAAGCCGGCCTCGTTGGTCGGGAGGTCGGACCCCTTCACGACGGGGTGCCCTTCGCCGGCAGGGAGGAACATCATGAGGTCCGAGTCGAGGCGCGAGCCGTCCTCGAAGATGACCGCGCCCGGCGCGAAGCCGGTGAGCTTCTTGCCGAAGCGCGTCGCGATCCCGAGCTTGCCGAGCATCGCGTGGATCGAAGCGGCCGCCTTCTTCCCCATCCGCTCGCCGGGGTTCGGCATCGGCGCGTAGAACGTCAGCTCGAAGCGGTCCCGCACGCCGCGGCGGCGGAGCAGGCCGTCGACGTTGAACATCAGCTCGAACGCGGGGCCGCCGCGGGCAGCGGAAGGATCCTTGGGGTTCCCGCCGAAGCCCAGCGCGATCCGTCCGTGCCCCTTCGCGAGGAGCACCCCCAGAGCGTCGCGGAAGCGCTCGACGTTTGCTGGATCCCCGCCGAGCGAGTGGGTGTGCTCCACCCCCTTCGGCTTCGGCCGCCAACCGCCGAACGCGATCACCAGGTGGTCGGCCGTGAGCTCCGAGCCGTTCACCGTCGCCGAGCGGCGGGCGCCCGAGATGGCCTCCACCGAGCCCTCCTCGAAGCGGAAGCCATGGCGCCGGGCGAGGTCGGCGAGGTCGAGGCAGACCTCCCCGAAAGGCTTCTGGCCGGTCGCGACCCAGATCGACGTCGGGTAGATGAAGAGGTACGGACGGTTCGAGACGAGCGTGACGTCCAGCCCCGCCTTCCGGAGCTTGATGGCGGCCTCGACTCCCGCGAAGCCGCCCCCGAGGACGAGTGCGTTCTTGGCCATGCGCGTAGGAGCCCCACCCCGGAAAAAGGTTCCGCGGTGGCGCGAAACCCCGGCGCCGCCGCAGGCTCTCACCGGGCATGGGACTCCTCTCCCGCCTGTTCGGGCCTGGCAAGCCGAAGATCCAGCCGACGCACGTGGACGACGCCAACTTCCGCGCCGAGGTGCTCCGCTCCGACCTGCCGGTGGTCGTGGACGTCTGGAGCCCTGGCTGCGGCCCGTGCCGGATGCTCGAGCCGATCATCATGGACCTCGCGACCGAGTACGACGGGCGCGTGAAGGTCACCGAGCTGAACGCCGCGGAGGCCGGGAAGACGGCGGCGCGCCACGGCGTGATGGGGACGCCGACCATCCTCTTCTTCAAGAAGGGGCGCGAGGTCGAGCGCGTCGTCGGCTTCGTCGGCGCGGGGTACCTGCGCGAGGCGGTGGACGCGGTGCTGCTCACCCGCCCGAATCCTTGACGCCCGCTCTCCTGTTCAGTATCCATTCGTTCAGGTGTCGCGCCCCGGCTGTCAGGGGGTGGCGGTATTAGAGACACCTCGAAACCACGAATGGCCGGGGACGCCCGAGGCGCCCCCCGCAAGGAAAGTGAGAGCGACATGGGCGTTGGACCGGAGAAGGAGAAGGCGATCGAGCTGGCCGTCTCGACCATCGAGAAGGCGTTCGGCAAGGGCTCGATCATGCGGCTCGGCAACGAGGACTCGCTCGTCAAGGACGTGCAGGCCGTCTCGACCGGTTCACTGTCCCTCGACATCGCGCTCGGCGTCGGCGGCTTCCCGCGCGGCCGCATCATCGAGATCTACGGGCCGGAGTCATCGGGCAAGACCACCCTCGCCCTCCACGCCATCGCCGAGGCGCAGAAGAAGGGCGGGATCGCGGCCTTCATCGACGCCGAGCACGCGCTCGACGTCGGCTACGCCCGCAAGCTCGGCGTGCGGACCGACGACCTCCTCATCTCGCAGCCGGACTCCGGCGAGCAGGCGCTCGAGATCACCGAGACGCTCGTCCGCTCCGGCGCCGTCGACGTGCTGGTGGTCGACTCGGTCGCGGCCCTCGTGCCGAAGGCCGAGCTGGAAGGCGAGATGGGGGACGCGCACATGGGCGTCCAGGCGCGGCTCATGAGCCAGGCGCTCCGCAAGCTCACCGGCACCATCTCCAAGTCGCAGACCATCGTCATCTTCATCAACCAGATCCGGATGAAGATCGGCGTGATGTTCGGCAACCCCGAGACCACCACCGGCGGCAACGCGCTCAAGTTCTACGCGACGCAGCGGCTCGACATCCGGCGCATCGGCGCCATCAAGGACGGCGAGCAGGTCATCGGCAACCGGACCCGCGTCAAGGTGGTGAAGAACAAGGTCGCGCCGCCGTTCCGCGAGGTCGAGTTCGACATCATGTACGGCGTCGGCATCAGCCGCGAAGGGGACGTCGTCGACCTCGCGTCGAACGAGGCGATCGTCGAGAAGAGCGGCGCCTGGTACAGCTTCGAGGGGGAGCGGATCGGGCAGGGGCGCGAGCAGGTGAAGGGGTTCCTCCGCGACCACCCGGAGATCCTCCAGAAGATCGAGGGGAAGGTCCTCGAGAAGTTCGGCGTCCACCGCGGGCCGGTCGCCGTCCCCGCGCCCGTCGATGGCGAGGCTGACGAGCCCGAGGTCGAGAAGAAGGGGCGCGCCCGCAGCGGGAAGTAGCGCCGGCCGTCGAAGCCTCTCCCCTGCCGGGGGAGAGGCAGCCGAGGGGGCACTCTCGCGGCGCTGCGCTACACTCGACCCGCCGTGACCATCGATCTCCAGACGCCCGACTGGCTGGCCGCGCTCTTCGACGAGACGCAGGCGACTCGCGACTCCTCGGCCATCTGCGAACGGCTCCCGCCTCCGGCGGCCACGGGGGAGCCCGACCTCCTGTCGCCGATCGACCTCGAGCCGGTGGCGAACCTCCTCGTCGGCCGCTCGCTGCGCGTGCACCAGCTAGAGTCGAGCCAGCACCCCCCCGACGAGGCCTTCCTGGAGACCGCGCGGGGCCACGTCGAGCTGGCCCTGGACCTCGCCGCGCTCAGCCCCAGACCGCGCACCCCCGCTCGCTGCTACGCCGCGGCGACCGCCTTCCTCTCCGCCGCGCTCGGGGAGACCGACCTCACGCTCGGCATGAACGTGGCTCGCGAAGGGGACGTCCCCGCACGCCTCGTCCAGCGGGCGCAGCGCGCGGCCGGGAGGGCCCTCCTCTCCCGCTTCCACCCTCCCGGCGATCCGTCCGGTGGGCTCGCCCTCTACCCGGGCGCGCTCGCGGTCCTGCGGCGCCACGTCGCGCGCGTGGCGATGGGGCTGCACCGCCACGGCGAGCTCCGCGAGGACGCCCTCGAGCGCCACCGCGCGTTCGCCGAGCGTGAGCTGGTCTTCCTGGCCGAGGCGCTGTC
>JBAVTL010000146.1:0-4812 GCA_049696175.1 Anaeromyxobacteraceae bacterium | reverse complement strand
GCTCAGCCTGGGGCGCCGGAGCGGCGGTTGGCGGCGGCGCGGCCGGCTCCGCCTGCGTAACCGACAGTGCAAGGAGGGCGGCCGCAAGACGGTGCATGGACGCGGGAGCTTATGCTAGCTTCCTCCGCATGGCCAGCGAGCTCCGGGAGGTCCAGGAAGACCTCGCAATGACGGCGTTCGTGGAGGCGAGCCACCTCTTCAAGTCGCTCGATCCCGACGCCAGGCGCGATCTCCTTGGGCTGGCGCGCGTCCAGGACTTCGAGCCAGGCGAGGTGGTCTCCTCCGCGAGCGACGACGCCTTCCTGCTCATCTACGACGGCAGCGCGACGCTGTGGGGGGTCCGCGGGGAGACGCCGATCGAGCTCTTCACGCTCGAGCGCGGCGCCTTCCACGGAGAGGGCCACGTCCTGGGGGGCGGGCTGCCTGGGGCGCTCGTCGCGAAGACGGACCTCGTCGCGGTCCTCTTCCCGACGCCGGTGGTGGCGGCGATGGCCGAGCGCTACCCGAGGCTCAAGAAGCTGATGGAGCTGATGAAGGCCGCCCGGGAGAAGGAGGCGGCGGCCCGTCTGGGCGCCTGAGGCGCCTGCATGGCCGCGTAATCCCCGCCTAATCCCTGGGCGTTTTCGGATCGCCCCGCGGGGATGCGCCGGCCCGCAGGCTTGTGCTAGTTTGCGCGCCCATGCCGCGCCGCACAGACATCAAGAAGATCATGATCGTAGGCTCGGGGCCCATCGTCATCGGGCAGGGCTGCGAGTTCGACTACTCCGGGACCCAGGCCTGCAAGGCCTTGAAGGAGGAGGGGTACGAGGTCGTCCTCCTCAACTCGAACCCCGCCACGATCATGACCGATCCCGGCTTCGCGGATCGGACGTACGTGGAGCCGATCACCCCGGAGATCGCCGAGCAGATCCTCGCGCGCGAGAAGCCGGACGTGCTCCTGCCTACGCTCGGTGGCCAGACCGCGCTCAACCTGGCGGTCGCGCTCGCCAGGAACGGCGCGCTGGAGCGGCACGGCGTCGAGCTGATCGGCGCGAAGCTCCCCGCGATCGAGAAGGCCGAGGACCGGCAGCTCTTCAAGGACGCGATGAACCGGATCGGCGTCGAGATGCCCAAGTCGGGCTACGCGACGAGCTGGGACGACGCGAAGGGGATCGCGAGGGAGATCGGCTTCCCGATCATCATCCGCCCGAGCTTCACGCTCGGCGGCGAGGGGGGCGGGGTCGCCTACAACCTCGAGGAGTTCGAGCCGATGGCGCGGCGCGCCCTCTCGCTCAGCCCGACCCACACCATCCTGTGCGAGGAGTCGATCATCGGGTGGAAGGAGTACGAGCTGGAGGTGATGCGCGACAAGAACGACAACGTCGTCATCATCTGCTCGATCGAGAACCTGGACCCCATGGGGGTCCACACCGGCGACTCGATCACGGTCGCCCCGGCGCAGACGCTCACCGACAAGGAGTACCAGGTGATGCGGGACGCCTCGGTCCGCATCATCCGCGAGATCGGCGTCGACACCGGCGGCTCCAACATCCAGTTCGGCGTCCACCCCGCGACCGGGCGGCTCGTCGTGATCGAGATGAACCCGAGGGTGTCGCGCTCCTCGGCGCTCGCGTCGAAGGCCACCGGCTTCCCGATCGCCAAGATCGCCGCCAAGCTCGCCGTCGGCTACACGCTCGACGAGATCAAGAACGACATCACGCGCTACACGCCGGCCTCGTTCGAGCCGACGATCGACTACGTCGTCACCAAGGTCCCGCGCTTCGCCTTCGAGAAGTTCAAGGGGGCGGACGGCACGCTCACCACGCAGATGAAGTCCGTCGGCGAGGTCATGGCGATGGGGCGCACCTTCCAGGAGAGCCTCCAGAAGGCGATCCGCGGCCTCGAGATCGACCGGTGCGGCTTCGAGTCGACCCTGGGCAAGCGCCCGGACGACGCCTACACGCGCGCCGAGCTCGACCAGGTCAACGCGGAGATCCGCGTGCCGCGCTCCCACCGGATCTTCTGGGTGGGGGAGGCCTTCCGCGCCGGGCTCACGGTGGAGGAGGTCCACGGGGCCACCTTCATCGATCCGTGGTTCCTCCGCGAGCTCCAGGAGATCGTCCAGTACGAGTCCACGCTCGCCCGCGGGCTGCCCGCGGGCACGGAGGCGTGGCGCGAGGCGAAGCGGATGGGCTTCTCCGACAAGCGGATCGCCCAGCTCACCGGGAAGCGCGAGCGCGAGGTCAGGGAGGCGCGCTGGGCGGCCGGCGTCCGGCCGGTCTTCAAGCGGGTCGACACCTGCGCCGCCGAGTTCGAGGCGCACACGCCGTACCTCTACTCGACCTACGAGGAGGAGTGCGAGGCGGCCCCGACCGACAAGCCGAAGGTGATGATCCTTGGCGGCGGGCCGAACCGGATCGGGCAGGGGATCGAGTTCGACTACTGCTGCGTCCACGCAGCCTTCGAGCTCTCCAAGGCCGGGTTCGAGACCATCATGGTCAACTGCAACCCGGAGACGGTCTCCACCGACTACGACACCTCCGACCGGCTCTACTTCGAGCCGCTCACGCTGGAGGACGTCCTCGAGATCGTCCACGTGGAGAAGCCGAAGGGGCTCATCGTCCAGTACGGCGGCCAGACGCCGCTCAAGCTGGCCGTGCCGCTCCACGAGCTGGGCGTCCCGATCTTCGGGACGGCGCCGGACGCCATCGACCGGGCCGAGGATCGCGAGCGGTTCTCCGACCTGATCGTGAAGCTGGGGCTCCGCCAGCCGGAGAACGGCGTCGCGCGGAGCGCGGACGAGGCGTTCGTGGTGGCGCACCGGATCGGGTACCCCGTGATGGTCCGGCCCTCGTACGTCCTCGGCGGGCGCGCGATGGAGGTCATCTTCGACGACAACGACCTCCGCACCTACCTCACCGAGGCGGTCCAGGCCTCCAACGAGCGGCCGGTGCTGATCGACCGGTTCCTCCGGGACGCGGCCGAGGTGGACGTCGACGTCGTGTCCGACGGCGAGACCGTCGTGGTCGGCGGGGTCATGGAGCACATCGAGGAGGCCGGCATCCACTCCGGTGACTCCGCCTGCGCCCTGCCGCCGTTCAGCCTCGCGCGCGAGGTCATCGCCGAGATCGAGCGCCAGTCGATCGCGCTGGCCCGCGAGCTGGGCGTGGTCGGGCTCATGAACGTGCAGTTCGCCATCCAGGGGAAGGACATCTACATCCTGGAGGTGAACCCACGGGCGAGCCGCACCGTCCCGTTCGTCGGGAAGGCGACCGGGCTCCCGCTCGCGAAGGCGGGCGCCTTCTGCATGGTCGGCAAGACGCTCGCCGAGGCCGGCGTCTCGGGGTCGCTCTCGACGAAGCACGTCGCGGTGAAGGAGGCGGTCTTCCCGTTCTCCCGGTTCCCCGGGGTCGACACCATGCTCGGGCCGGAGATGCGCTCCACCGGCGAGGTGATGGGGATCGACCTCGACTTCTACCGCGCGTTCCACAAGGCGCAGGCGGCGGCCGGCAACCGGCTCCCCGAGGGAGGGGAGGGCAAGCGCGCCTTCGTGTCGGTGAAGGACGGCGACAAGCCGGCCGTCGTCGAGATCGCCCGGCGGCTCGTGGCGCTCGGCTTCGAGCTGCTCTCCACCGCCGGGACGCACGCGCACCTCACCGGCCACGCGGTCCCGTCCACGCTGGTGAAGAAGGTCGCCGAGGGGCGGCCGTCCATCGTCGACCGGATCAAGGACGGCGACGTCCACTTCGTGGTCAACACGACGGCTGGGAAGCGCGAGATCGCCGACAGCTACTCGATCCGGCGCGAGACCCTGATGAAGCAGCTGCCCTACTTCACCACGATGACCGGCGCGCGCGCGGCGGTCGGCGCGATGGAGGCGGTGCGCAAGGGGCCGGTCACCGTCCGCTCGCTGCAGGAGTACCACGGCATGTCAGCGGGCCGTTGACAGCCGCCCCCCGGTTCCTCATAAATGCGGTGGGCAGCGGCCGCCCCGGGTTGGTCCCGGGACGGCCGCCCTGTTTTTTTTCCAAGGTGGTGAGACGATGTCCCAGCGCGTTCCGATGACCCAGGGCGGCCTCCTCAGGCTCAAGGCCGAGTTGAAGAAGCTCAAGACGGTCGACCGCCCCAACAACGTCAAAGACATCGCCGAGGCGCGGTCGCACGGCGACATCTCGGAGAACGCCGAGTTCCACGCCGCCAAGGAGAAGCAGTCCCACCTCGAGGGGAGGATCGCCCAGGTCGAGCACTGGATCGCGAGCGCCGAGGTGATCGACGTCTCGAAGCACCAGGGCGACAAGGTGGTCTTCGGGGCGACGGTGACGCTCGCCGAGGCGGACGGCGGGGACGAGGTCCGGTACCGGATCGTCGGTGAGCTCGAGGCCGATCTGAAGCAGGGGAAGATCAGCGTCACGTCCCCGATCGCCCGCGCCCTTATCGGGCGCAGCGAGGGGGACGAGGTGACGGTGCGCTCCCCTGGCGGCGAGAAGGTCTACGAGATCGTGACGCTCGAGTTCCTCGAAGAGGAGCTTCCGTCCGAGCCGTCGGAGTAGCCCTGTAGACTCCTCTCGTGGAACGGGGAGCGCGAGGGAGCGTGGCGAGCGAGGCGCACGGCGGCGACGGCAACGGACCGGCGGCCATCCTCGGCGCGCTCGTGCCGCCGCTCCGCTTCGCGTCGCGCGACGGCTTCGCGGGGCTGCCCCGGCTCGTCGGCTTCGGCGTGACCGTCCGGTCGGCCGTGAGGCGCGCGCGCGAGGCCGGTGCGCCGGAGTCGCCTGCGCTGCTCGGGTTGGCCGGTGAGGCCGACGGCTTCGATCGGCGGGATCTCGCCGGCAG
>JBAVTL010000145.1:0-7307 GCA_049696175.1 Anaeromyxobacteraceae bacterium | reverse complement strand
GCGTGCCACCAGGCGCACGGCGGCGATCGGGCGAAGCTGCTCACCCAGCCCCTCGCCGCGCTCTGCGCCTCGTGCCATCCCGCGGTGAAGGGCTGGTCGGGCAGGAAGAGCGTCCACGCCCCTGTCGAGATGGGGGACTGCACGGCGTGCCACGACCCTCACGGCGGCGGGAAGCGGCTGCTCAAGGCCGACGCGGACGCGCTCTGCAAGGGCTGCCACGGCAAGGGGAAGGACGGCTTCATCGCCGGCTCCCACGTCCACGTGCCGGAGCCGGCGGGCGACTGCGTCGCCTGCCACGATCCCCACGCCTCCGACCGGCCGCGGCTCGTGACGCCCTCCGACGACAAGCTCTGCAAGGGCTGCCACCAGCCCATGATCGAGGCCCGGCGCGCGCGCGGCGAGAAGCTCCACACCCCGTTCGCGGGGGCGGCGTGCGTCGCGTGCCACACGCCGCACGAGGGCGGCAAGGCTGGACTCCGCAAGGGCGCCGACGTCTGCGAGAGCTGCCACGTCGGCACGCGCAAGACCTGGACTCGAGGCAGGTCGATCCACCCGCCGTTCGTCGACGGCGCGTGCCAGGACTGCCACGACGCCCACGGCTCGAAGCAGCGGGCCCTGCTGAAGGCGCCGGCGACCGCGCTCTGCAGCGGGTGCCACCCCGAGGTGAAGGAAGGGCTCGCGGCGAAGGGGGCCATCGCCCACGATCCGGTAAAGACCGGCGCGTGCGTCGACTGCCACCGCGGCCACGGCTCCGACCAGCGCGCGCTCCTGGTGCGCGAGCCCGCGAAGCTCTGCGCCGACTGCCACGACGTCGAGGGCGCCGATGCGGTGAAGCAGCACGGGGGCTACCTCTTCGCGCAGGCGGACTGCACCGGCTGCCACCTCCCGCACTCCGGCCCGAGGAAGAAGCTCCTCCGGAGCGAGGAGCACATGCCCTTCGGCTCGGGCGACTGCAAGACCTGCCACGTGGACCCGGCCAGCCCGCCGAAGGAGCCGGGGCTCAAGCCCGGTGGCCTCGCGCTCTGCGGCGACTGCCACGACTTCGCGTCGATGACGAAGCTCGCGAACGCGCACGCCCCCGTCGCGGACGGGAAGTGCTTCAGCTGCCACGCCGCCCACGTCGGCGAGGGGAAGGCGCTCCTGCGGGCGACCGGAGAGGCCCTGTGCCGCCGGTGCCACGATCCGCGGGATCCAGCCGCCCAGAAGGCGCACTCGAAGGCTGGAGCCGGCACGGCGCGGTGCGCGACCTGCCACCCGCACCACGCTCCACGGACCGTCGCCGCCAAGCGTCGATGATCCAGTCGGGTGAGAGCGGTTGGTCGTGGCAGGGCCAAGGCCCTGGTGCGACCTCGCCCCACAGCGCCCCCTGGTCATCCTCGCCCAAATTACTCCGTAACGACGCGGTGTTGCTCCCGCGTCATTTTGCCGCGTCCGGCGTCGAATCGGTTACGTCCCGCGACGGCTCACCCCAAGCGACTGAAAGCGGCCCCGCATGACGCGCCGGCCCAGGAGGCATGAATGGTGAAGGACCCCAACCGCTTCTGGAACCCTTACCTCGGAGGAGTCGCGCTCGGCCTCGTCCTGCTCGCGACGTTCCTCGTGATGGGCAAGGGGCTCGGCGCCTCCGGTGCCACGTTCCGCACGGGAGTCTGGGCAGTCAACGCAGTGGCCCCCGCCCATGCCGCCAACGTCCCGGCGATGAGCGCCGTCACCGAGGAGGGGAGCCCGCTCAACGACTGGCTCGTCTTCGAGGTGGTCGGCGTGCTGGCCGGCGGCCTCATCGGCGCCCTCACCTCCGGCCGCTTCGGCCGCGAGACGCTGCGCGGACCGACCTTCCCGGCGTGGGGGCGCATCGCGCTGGCCCTCGCAGGCGGCGCGATGATGGGCTTCGCGGCCAAGCTGACGCGCGGCTGCACCTCGGGCCAGGGGCTCTCCGGAGGCTCGCTCCTGTCGGTAGGCGCGTGGGCGTTCATGCTGTCGGTCTTCGCGGGCGGGTATGCCGCGGCGTACTTCCTGAGGAGGCAGTGGCGATGATCTTCCCCTTCGAATCGCTCTCTGACGCGCACCGCACGGCCGGCCTCGGGGTCGGCGTGCTCAGCGGCCTCGGCTTCGGCTTCGTCCTCGAGCGCTCCGGCTTCGGCATCTCCAAGAAGCTGGTCGGCCAGTTCTACGGCTACGACATGACCGTGCTGAAGGTGATGTTCACGGCCATCCTCACGGCGATGCTCGGCACGGTCATCCTCGGGGGCGCGGGCGTCTTCGACCTCCAGACCGTCCAGTTCAACTACCCGACCTTCCTCGCGCCGATGATCTTCGGCGGGCTGCTGCTGGGCGTCGGCTTCATCACCTCGGGGTACTGCCCCGGCACGTCGCTCGTCGGCGCGGCCTCCTGGAAGATGGACGGCATCGCGACCGTCGCCGGCACGATCGTCGGCGGCGTCCTGTACGCCGAGCTCGAGCCGAAGCTGGGCGCCTTCCCGAACTCTGGCAGGCGCGGCACCTTCTCGCTGCCCACGCTGCTCCACCTCCCGGCGCCGGTCGTCGCCGCGATCGTCGTCGCCATGGCCATCGGCGCCTTCATCGTGGCCGAGAAGGTCCAGGAGAAGGTGACGGGCAAGCCGTCCGAGGGGCTGGCCATCCGCCGCCGGGTCTTCATCGCCCTCGGAGTCCTCGCCGCCGTCGGCATCGCAACCCTCGCGCTCCCCACCCCCGAACCGTCGTTCTAGTCGCAGCACCAACCGTCACCAGGAACTACGTCATGAAGAAGCTGATCTCTGCCCTCGCCCTCGCCGTCGCGTTCGTCCTCGTCACCGCCACCCCTGCCCGCGCAGAAGAGAAGATGCTCGGGACCGTCACGAAGATCGACGTCTCCAAGGACGGGAAGTCCGCCGTCGCCACGCTGAAGGACTCCAAGACCGCCGCCGCCGTCGACATCACCGTCGCCGACGACGTGACGCTGAAGAAGTTCGCGGACCACCGGATCGGCAGCGGCGACGAGATCAAGTGCAAGTACGAGAAGAAGGACGGGAAGAACCTCGCCACCTTCTTCAAGAAGGCCGGCGGCTGCTGAACCCCACGGCCCCGTAGGGCCGCGCATGGGAGGGCTGCGGCGTTTTGACGCATGCCGCGGCCCTTCGTGCGTCCAGCACTCTTAACTCAAGGTGAACACATGAACGTCATCCGCACCGCCGCGCTGCTCCTCGCCGTCGCCGCCGCCTCCCCGGCGGCCGCCGAGCACGGGGGCAACGCCGAGATCCGCAAGAACGGTTACAAGGGCCCGCAGACCTGCGAGCAGTGCCACGAGGGGACGGCCAAGGCGTTCACCGGCACGGTCCACTGGAAGCACTCGTCGAAGATCCCGAACGTGGACGGCCTCGACCCGAAGCAGGAATACGGGATGAAGAACCGCATCTACACGTTCTGCAACGGGAACGACATCGTCAACGACCTGAAGGAGACCTCGAAGAACGAGCAGGGGAAGGTGAAGCTCACCGGGTGCAACTCCTGCCACCCCGGCACGCACGTCGCCGGCGTGGGCTCCACGGGGCCGGAGGCCGAGGCGGCCATCGACTGCCTCGTCTGCCACTCCTCGAAGTACGACCTGTCGAAGCGCAAGCCCTCCAAGGGCGCCGACGGCAAGGTGGTCATGGGCCAGGACCGCAGCGTCGAGGCGGCGCTCGCGGTCGGCAAGCCGGGCGTGAAGAACTGCATGTACTGCCACGAGAGCGCCGGCGGCGGCGTCCTCATCAAGCGCGGCTTCGCCTTCGACGCCCAGCACGACGTCCACGCGGCCAAGGGGATGACCTGCGTCGACTGCCACAAGTCGAAGGAGCACAAGATCCCGACCGGCTTCGACCCCAACAACTGGGCCAACGACGGCGTCCGGCTCTCCTGCGGCGGCTGCCATGGTGACAAGCCGCACAAGGACGCCGACTACGACGCGCACGTCGCGAAGATCGCCTGCCAGACCTGCCACATCCCGACGGCGGGCGGCGCGGTCGCCAAGGACTTCACGAAGTGGACGAAGGACGCCGCGACCGGCTGGTGGGAGCCGACCACCATCAAGCGCGAGCCTGGCGCTGTGCGGCCGGTCCTCGCGTGGTTCAACGGGCAGGTCCGCAACGAGCCGCACCTCATCGGGCCGAAGGGCGCGCGCGGTGACGGCAAGAGCAAGATCACGCCGTTCAAGGTCTACGAGGGGCACGCGTACTACGACAAGAAGTCCGGCAAGCTCCTCTCGATGGACTTCGGGCCCCCGACCGGCAACGGCGACGCGCTCGCCGGCGTCGCCTCGGCCGCCAAGACCCTCGGGCTGAAGGACGTCAAGCCCACCCCGGGCTGGCAGACGATCTACTTCGCCAACAGCCACCTCGTGACGAAGACCGCGGCGCTCAGCTGCGACAAGTGCCACACGCCGAACGGCGTCGTCGACTTCGAGGCGCTCGGCTACACGAAGGCCGAGGTCGAGAAGCGGAACCTCCGCAGCGCGTCGCTCTGGTTCGACAAGCTCAAGGCCAAGGAAGCGAAGAAGGAAGAGTGGTAGGCGAGCGCCGCACCGTAGGCAGGCTCAGCCTTCCCATCTGACGGTGTAACGCGCGACGCCCGCCTCGACCAGCTCCACGGTCGAGGCGGGCGTCCTCGCGTGCGCCAGCTCCAGCCCCGCCGAGAACGCCTCGCCGAAGACCTTGAGCATCAGCTCGTCGAAGAGCCCCGGTGGGAAGCGGAGCAGCGCGCGCACCCCCTCGTCCAGGATCCCGTCGATCTCCAGCGTCGAGCCACGGTGCCAGTTGGACCAGCGCATCGCCGCGCCGCGCAGCAGCGTGGCGGGCGAGCTGACCGCCATGAGGATCCGGTAGGCCGGGTTGCGGAAGAGCGCGCGGTTGCGGTCGCGTGCCCAGGCGAGCGCCTCCGCGTCGCCGTAGCCCCGGACGTCGGTCACGGCGAGGTAGACGGCGACCAGGCGGACCTCGGACATCCACTCCGAGTCGATCGGCGGATCGGTCACGATCGCCCGCAGCGGCGCTGGGAGCCGGGCGGCGATCTCCGCCACCGGCTGCTGCACGAGCGTCGAGCGGAGGACGGATCCCTTCGCGACGCACTCGGGAAACGAGTCGAGCCCCGCCGGCAGGCCGGCGAGGTAGCGCTCCATGCGTTCGAGCCTCGCGCCCTCGGAACCCAAGTCACTCCCCCCTGCTGACAGCCACGCGCGAACCGCGACTGGCGCCATCCTAGCGCATGCCCGGACGGCGCGCGTGGCGCGGCGGGGACGGTGTGCTGTGGATCACTCCGGCTCCGAAGGACCCGGAGGCTCCTCGAGGCTGGCCAGCATGGAGTAGAGCCGCCTGCGCGTGATCCCGAGGAGTCGGGCGGCGTGGGTCTTGTTCCCACCCGCGCGCTCCAGGGCGGCGTGGATCACGTCGCGCTCGAAGGCGTCGAGGCTGAAGCCCTCGACGAGGAGGTCGGCGCCGCGGCGTCCGCGCGCCGGCCCGGCCCCCGCCACGAGGTGGCCGGGCTGGATCTCGCCGTCGCCCGCGAGGATCAGCGCGCGCTCCAGGGCGTTCTCCAGCTCCCGGACGTTGCCCGGCCAGGTGTACCCGAGGAGCCGCTCGCGCGCGGACGCCGACAGCTTCTCGGGTGGCAGCCCGCGCCCGGCGAGGAACCGCTCCGCGAGCGGCACGACGTCCTCGCGCCGCTCGCGGAGCGGCGGGACGACGATGCTGAAGACGTCGAGCCGGTAGAGGAAGTCCTCGCGGAACCGCCCATCCTTCACCGCCGCGGCGAGGTCGCGATGTGTGGCCGCGACCACCCGCGCGTCGACCGAGCGCTCGGCCGTCGCGCCGAGCGGGACGAAGCGACGCTCCTGCAGGAAGCGCAGCAGCTTCACCTGCGTCGCCGGGGTGAGCTCGCCGATCTCGTCGAGGAAGAGCGTCCCGCCGTCCGCCGCCGCCAGGTGGCCCGGCTTTCGCTGCGTCGCGCCGGTGAACGCCCCCTTCTCGTGTCCGAAGAGCTCGCCCTCGAGGAGCGTCTCCGGCAGCGCGGCGCAGTGGACCTCGACGATGGGACCGGCGGCGCGGCGGCTGGTGTAGTGGATGAAGCGCGCGAGCCGGCTCTTGCCCGTCCCGCTCTCGCCGAGGAGCAGGACCGTGGCGTCCGACGCGGCCACCTGGCGGGCCGACGCCAGCACCGCCCGCATCGCCGGGCTCTCCGCGCAGAGCTCGGGGACGAGCCGGGAGAGGAGCCGCTCGCTCCTCGCCTCCGCGGCGCGCTGCCCGGCCAGCCTGCGCACCCGCAGCCGCAGCTCGTCCATCGAGAAGGGCTTGGTGACGTAGTCGGCCGCCCCCGCCCGCATCGCCTCGACCGCGCTCTCCGCGGTGCCGAAGGCGGTCATCAGGATCACCTCGGGGGGGACCGGGAGCGCGCGCGCCGCCTTCAGGACCGCGATGCCGTCCAGCTCGGGCATGCGGAGATCGGTGACGACGACCTCGAAGCGCTCGGCAGCGAGCCGCACCAGCGCCTCGCGCCCACCGCCCGCGCGCACCACGTCGTGGCCGTCCAGCTCCAGCATCTCGGAGGCCAGCTTCCCGAGGCGGGGTTCGTCGTCGACCACCAGGACGCGCGCCATCGGAGGGATCCTAGCCGGTCGCGAGGGGCAGGCGGAGCTCGAAGCGCGCGCCGCGGTCACTGGGGAGGTTGCGGAGCGAGCCGCCCTGCCGCTCGACGATCCGGCGGGAGATGGCGAGCCCGAGCCCCGTGCCGCTGGCCCGCCCGGTGACGAACGGGTCGAAGAGCCGCTCGCGCAGCGCGGGGTCCACGCCGGCGCCGTCGTCCTGCAGCGTCACGCAGGCGGCGCCGTCGGCCGGGACCGCGGTGAGCTCCACCGACGTCGCCCCGGCCTCCGCCGCGTTGACGAGGAGGTTGGCCAGCACCTGCCGGGTGCGCCCCTGGTCGGCCGTCGCGCGGAGCGCCGGCACGTCGAGCCGGACGCGCACGGAGGGGTGGGTCCGCGAGAGGCCTCGCACCGCGTCGGCCGCCAGCTCCGAAAGGTCCACCGGGACCGCCGCGAGCCCCGGCTCGCGCGAGAGATCGAGGAAGTCCTCGGTCAGGCGGCGGAGGCGCTCCACCTCTCCGAGCACGTCGCCGAGGGCCTCGCGATCGCGCTCGCCGAGCAGCGGCCCGCTGCGCGCGGCCACCAGCTCCGCCGCGCTCCGGATCGTGCCGATGGGGTTCCGGATCTCGTGCGCGACCATGGCCGCCATGCGCGCGAGCGCGTCGCCCCGCGCAGCCCGCTCGCCGTCGAGCCGTCGCAG
>JBAVTL010000144.1:0-1886 GCA_049696175.1 Anaeromyxobacteraceae bacterium | reverse complement strand
CCCAAGGAGCGCTCGGCACGGCCGAGGGTGCGGCGCGCGACGTCCGCGCTGTCGTCGGAGGCCGACCTCGAGCTCTTCGAGCGGCTGCGCGAGTGGCGGTCGGGCGCGGCGCGCGAGGCAGAGCTGCCAGCCTTCGTCATCCTCTCCGACGCGACGCTCACCGAGATCGCGCTCGCGCGCCCCCGCACCGAGGACGCGCTGCTCCAGGTGAGCGGCATAGGACCGCGAAAGCTGGAGGCCTTCGGCGACGCGATCCTGCGGCTCGTACGAAAGAGCTAGCGGAGCGCAAGCCCCTGATCGTGGCACCCCGACTCTTCCAGCGCGCATCCCCGCGGCTTCTCGGGAGAATTCGGCCGGGAGAAACTTGAAGCACGAATTCTTCGATCGATCGTTCGTGCGGGCGCTCGATCTGTGCTTATGATCTTTTCGTAGTCGAACGAACAACAAGGGAGGCATCGATAGCAGAGCCTTCGCAGTCCTACATAGAATTGCAGGACGACCCGGATTGAGTCCGGGATTGCGCTCGAACCGAAGCGAGCGCCTAGTTCGACGAGAAGAGGCCCGCCCATGCGGGCCTCTTCCAATTTTGGGCCCCCCGCGCGCGCCAATCTCCGGTACCCATCCAACTCGGACCAGGTGGAATCGGAGGTCGCCATGGCGACGCGAGGGAAGCAGCGCACGCGGATCGAGACCGACACGATGGGCGAGGTGCGCGTGCCGGCGGGCGCCCTCTACGGCGCCCAGACGGCGCGCGCCGTAGAGAACTTCCCCATCTCGGGGCTCCGGGCCCACCCCGCCTTCGTCGACGCCACCCTGCGGATCAAGATCGCGGCCGCGCGCGTCAACGCCCGGCTGCGGCTCCTGCCGACCGCGAAGGCCCGCGCCATCGAGGCCGCCGCGAAGGAGGTGCTCGCCGGCCGCTGGCGCGATCAGTTCGTCGTGGACGCCTACCAGGCCGGCGCGGGGACGTCGCACCACATGAACGTCAACGAGGTGCTGGCCAACCGCGCGACCGAGCTCCTCGGCGGGCGGCGCGGCGCCGAGCGGCTCGTCGATCCCAACGACGACGTGAACATGGCCCAGTCCACCAACGACGTGGTCCCGACGGCCATGCGGCTCGCGGCGCTGGAGCTGGCGCCGGAGACCGCCGACGCGATCCAGGAGCTCGCCGCGACCTTCGAGGCGAAGGCGCGGCGCTGGGACGGGATCGTGAAGTCGGGGCGGACGCACCTGATGGACGCGACGCCGATCCGGCTCGGCCAGGAGGTCTCCGGCTGGGCCGCTGCGCTCCGCGCCGCCGCGGCACGGATCCGCGACGTGCTCCCGGAGCTCTCGCTGGTCGGGCTCGGGGGGACTGCTGTCGGGACCGGGCTCAACGCCCACCCGCGCTACCGGCCGCTCGTCGTGAAGGAGCTGGAGCGGTTGACCGGCGTCCCGCTCACCCCCGCCCCCAACCCGTTCTACGCGATGCAGTCGCTCGCCCCCTTCGTGGCGCTCTCTGGGGCGCTGCGGACGTCGGCGCTCGAGCTCGTGCGGATCGGCGGGGACGTCCGGCTCCTCGGCAGCGGCCCCAACACCGGGCTCGGCGAGCTGCGCCTCCCGGCGGTCCAGCCGGGCTCCTCCATCATGCCGGGGAAGGTGAACCCATCGATGGCGGAGATGCTGGCGATGGTCTGCTACCAGGTGATCGGCATGGACGGGGCGATCGCGTGGGCCGCCGGCGGCGGCCAGCAGGAGCTCAACGTGATGATGCCGCTCGTGGCGTGGGACCTCTGCCACGCGCTCGAGATCCTCGCGGCGGCGGTCCGGGCCTTCGACCGGCGCTGCGCGCGCGGCCTCGAGCCGGACGCCGCACGCTGCCAGCTCAACGCCGAGCGGACGGTGAG